>JAZUHR010000084.1:0-7375 GCA_045641825.1 Lachnospiraceae bacterium | reverse complement strand
AGTTCTCTTTTTATCTTATTCATTCTTTGCCTCCTCTCTCTTCTTATTTGAGCGCTTAAGTTCAATTACCAGACCGTACACGCCCCATACAACCACGCCTATAAAAGCACCGCCAACAAGGCCGATTGCAGCCTTTTTAATATTGGCTGCGGAGAAGAAACTTGCATTATTCAGGTCCGCTGTGGTAAAGGAAATGAAAGAGCCCTGATATCCTGAAGATTCCATGAAACTTTCTGCCATCTCGGTAACATCATTATAAAGTTTATCGTAAACATCAATGATGCTTGTTACTGTAAGTTCGGCATAATCATGAACACCAATTGCGCCTACGGACTGGATATTCTTAAGTCTTTCCTCGTAGTCGGTAATCATCCTTTCGTAGACTGCCTTTTCACGATAGTTTTCAGCCTGTTGAAGCACCAGTGCGTTATAAGCGTCCAGATTCTTTATAATGCTCTGCTGCTCTTTATCGTTGTTGCCTGAGATAATAAGAATAGTCTCATTTTTATAATTCTTGATGATGTTGTCATAGTGCTTTATTGTGTTCTGGGCTGCAAGAAGATTTGTCTTGTAATTTCTGATGTAACTTGTGTAAATGGTATTGAAGTTTTCTTTATCTCTAACAGTATTTGTGTAGAAAACGTATGCTTCAAAGTAGTTGGCCTGTGCCTTATAACTTAAGTCGATAAGTTCGGACATATCCTTAAAGGTAAGACCGTCTCTTGAAAAGTTTTTTGAAATTACAGAAAGATCATTACAGTATTTTCCCAAGGCGTCAAAAGACTGCTTCAGGATAGTAACAGCCTGGGCATATTCTACAAGAGAATAATCAAAGCCACCGATACCATATTCGGGAGCGGTAATATTGGAATATTCATCAAAGAAACTTTCGTTAAACTGATATATTATACCGTTAAGAAGGGCTGTCAGTTCTGAATCCTTAATTCTGGTAGCCTTTTCACCGAAGCCGTTCTTAAGAGTAACAATATATGTGTCCTCATACTCCGGCTCCATGCCAAGAATTGCATTTATATCATTAACAGATAAATTAAGTCCTGAATACATCTCCAGTTTCTGTCTGTACTCTTCCTTCAGCACTCTGGAAACCACAATATTATTTCTTACGGAGTCCACGGAAAGTCTGCCTGACAGACCTGACTGGGAAAGAGCATTTTTTACCACGTAAGCTGATGAAATGGACTCAACGCTGTAGTCTTTCCCATACAAGACCTGTATGGATGCTACAGCATCGGAGTGGGACTTGGTGTGCTCAGCCATAAACAATGCTGCCGCAAGGCCTATGGTCGCCAGTAAAAGAATAAGCGTAACAAAAATGCCACTCTTCTTTCCCATAAATTTAAAGACATTTACCAGATCAATTTCATCAGAATTCTCTGAATTTCTTTTTACGGTAACTGAAATATCCGACTTGGGATTCTCGTTCGCCGGTAAATATGAATTTAATAATTCCTTATTTTCACTCATTTCTTATCTTTCCTTCGTGTTTATTCCATAGCTGTTGGATGATAGGTAGAGACAATCTGCTTTATGCGCTCTCTGATCTCCTTAGGACTGGGCTCTGCCTCCACAAAGGGCTTCAGAGTCTCCAACTGTGCCATAAATTTCTCTTCATCAATGTCCAAAGGCTTACCGATGTGAATAAGCTTGTTATCTGTCATCTGCAGGCCTTCTTCACTCATAAGCTTCTCTTCGTAAAGTTTCTCACCCGGGCGAAGTCCCGTAAACTTAATCTCAATATCCTCGTAAGGAGTATATCCGGACAGTTTAATAAGATTTTCCGCCAAATCCAGGATTCTGACAGGCTCTCCCATTTCCAGGACGAAGATTTCACCGCCCTTGGCATATGCTCCGGCCTGAAGTACCAGGGATACGGCTTCAGGTATTGTCATAAAGAATCTGATGATATCGGGATGTGTAACCGTAAGAGGTCCGCCCTCGGATATCTGACGCTTAAAAAGAGGAATAACCGAACCGTTACTACCAAGAACATTACCGAATCTTACAGCTACGAATTCAGTCTTGGAGCGATTATTGTATGTCTGAATGATCATCTCGCAGATACGCTTGGTAGCTCCCATTACGTTGGTAGGATTAACCGCCTTATCCGTAGAAATCATTACGAATCTGGAAACTCCGAACTTATCGGCAGCCTGAACCAGTTTCAGGGTACCGAATACATTATTCTTAACAGCCTCTCCCGGGCTTACTTCCATAAGAGGTACATGCTTATGAGCTGCCGCATGATAAATAAGGTCCGGATGATAGGTGGAAAATACATCTTCGAGTCTGGCCGTATTTCTTACCGAGCCAATAAGAGTAACCAGATTTAATTCCGGCATGCTTCTGCTGAGTTCCTGCTGGATGTCATAGGCGTTATTTTCGTAGATATCGTAGATAATGAGCATCTTGGGATTGTACTTGGCAATCTGTCTGCAGAGCTCGGATCCGATAGATCCACCACCACCGGTAACCATTACCACCTTACCGCTGACATAGCTCATAATGGTGGAAAGATCTGTACGAACAGGCTCACGTCCCAGCAAGTCTTCGATGGAAACGTCTCTGATAGAGGAAAGGCTGACATTACCGCTTACCAAGTCCTCAATGGAAGGAGTGATCTTAAGTTCACAGCCCGTTTCCTTACAGATATTGGTAATTTCCTTGATGGTATTTCTGGATGCACTGGGCATACAGATAATAATCTGACCGATTTCGTATTTTTCACAGTTCTTAATAATGGTATTTCTGTCACCCACGACTCTGATACCATGAAAAAAACTGCCTATTTTATTTCTGTCGTCATCAATAATACAACAGATTTTAAGTTTGGCCTTTTCATTAATCTGCAATTCTCTGATGACCATATGTGCAGTCTCTCCGGCACCTATAATCATGGTGCGGATTCTCTCTGCGTGGTCTCTATTATTGATAACATGGATTCTTGCCGTACGATAAAGAAGTCGTATAGCTGTGACACCCAGGAAAAGAATGCCCGGATACAGTACATACCAGGTAATAGGCAGATAATTCATCCCAGTCCCATGCTTGTCTGTAAATTTAAGAATTACCACCCCATATCTGGGTAATGCCTCTAAGAGGAAAAAGTGAATAATATCTGTTGTGACTACTGCAAAAGCAATATTTCTGATTTCGGTAATTCCCGCATAGTTCCAAAGGCTATGATACAAGCGGAAAAGCCAGAATATAATCACCGTAAGTACAACATTAATCCATAGATACTTAGTGTAATTGCTGTAATGCACGGAATTATTTGCAATATTGAATTCAAAACGAAGCAGCAATGCAAAATAGCCGGAAAAAAGAATAACCAGTATATCCGCCACTGCTATAATAAATCGTTTCCATATAATCTCATATTTTTTTAAAAAAGCCTTCAAAATATGCCTCCCCAAAATGGTTTTACCCATAATTACAGATAGTAATAAATATATCTTTTTTGGCAACAAATGTCAATAAAAATCCCCCACTCCAAATCCTGCTGTCAAAAGCAGTATTTAAAGTGGGGAAAGCATGTTATTTTTTAATTATCTGGTCATTATAAATCTGATGATAGTATTTTCTGGCTACTTCTACAGTATCGTAATTAGGGATGCTCATATATGCATTGGCATTAAGGGCATAGCTGGCATAGGTGCCGCCTTTTCCGGTGATGTTGTAGGAAACCACATCCCAGCCCTGCATGGTGGAGACCTGCTTGCTGATAAGAGATGAAATCATCTTTTCAGGCACAGAGGTCTTCATATTATTACCTGCCACCTTCATTACATCTGCATAATTGGTAAGAAGTGCTGTACTCTTGGTGCACTTTTCGATAGTGGCTCTGATTACCTCCATCTGGTGAATACCACGGGATGGCTCGCCTCCCGGTACTCCGTGACGGGTACGGGCAAAGCCCAGGGCCTGATCGCCATTAAGTACATTTGTTCCCTTTGTAATCTCATAGCCATTATATGTGGTAAAGCTGGAATCAGAATTTACAGTCACGCCGCCTATAGCATCTATAAGCTGCACAAAGCCGCTGAAGTTGACTCTGAAGTAATAATCACAGTTTACGCCATAGAGATTGGTAAGAGTCTTCATGGCTCCCTTTACACCTCCGATAGCTGTAGCATGAGTAAGTTTATCATACTGCCAGTTAAAGCAGGAAATCGGGAGATAAGAATCTCTCGGTGTAGTTACCATAAGTATCTGATGAGTCTTGGTATTTACGGTAACCATAATATTTACGTCGCCACGTCCCACAAAGCCCTTGGTCTGATCAACACCATTTACGAGAATGGTAAAAACATGGTCATTTCCTGTGTGATACTCTGTATATGGAACATAAGGATCATAGGTCAGGTAATTTAGATTTGTTTTGGTCGGAGTAGGTGTTGCTGTAGGATTTGGATTATTTGGATCCGGTGTTTCCACAGGTCCGTCTGTAATCTCGGGAGTATCTACAGGCTCTCCGGTAGCGCCTGGTGTCTCATCAGGCTCACCTGAAACTTCAGGATCCAGAGTAGGTCCCGGTACATTAGTAGGAATTACAGGGATAGCCGGTGTAGGTGTTCCCTTGGGCTTGTCCTCATCCTCTATCTCGATTGTGATCTCTGCGCTGTCAATCTCAGTAAAAAGTGTATCGATTTCCTCAAATCCTTCAGCTTCAGACAGAAGTCCCAGCACATCGCTGTCGCAGATGGCCACATTGATTTCTTCGTCCTTAAGGTCTGTAAAAAGTTCGGCTATCTTATCATATGTAACTGCATTGATTTTCACATTGTACTTTTCTTCAAAAGCCTTAATTGCAATCTCTACAGTACCATAGGAATTAGGCAAAACTCCTACAATAAGCGGTGTCTCCGGGGTAAGCGTACTAATCTCACTGTCCGCTTTTACAAAAATAGAAATCACATCCGTATGAGTAAGCTTTTCCTCGGTGATATTTCCAATTCCCCTACTGGTAGTACTCACTGTCTCACAGCCTACTATCAAAAGAATTATAAAAATCAGGGATAATACCTTGCCCACAATTCCGGGAATACGCCATTTCTGTAAAAAAGCAAATAGCACACAGGCAAGAAGCAAGCCGGAAGAAGCGAGAAGTACAATATCCTTGGGCAAAACCGAATTAAAGCATACAACAGCAAAAACAACAGTAAGTAAAAGCTGCACTCCACAAAGTATCAACCCTACATACTGTAATATTTTCCAAATATCCTTCTTATTTCCGGCAGTTCCCTCTGTCCCGGTAGCTTCCTCTGCCCTTGCAGTTTCCTCTGCCTTGGCCTTTTCTTCTACCTTAGCAGGCTCTTCTACCTTTACAGTTTCTTCTACTTTTACAGGCTCTTCTGCCTTTACAGGCTCTTCTGCCTTTACAGTTTCTTCGGACTTTGCAGTTTCTTTAACCTCTGCAATATCCTCTGTCTTCACAGTATCCTCTGTATTACTTTCTTCCTGTGAGGAGACTTTCGATTTCTCTTCCTGCATCCTCTTCATCCTCTCCGTTTATGTTGAGTGTAATTACTTCGCCATCATAGATTCTGAGTGTCATAACTCCCATAATACTCTTGGCATTAATCTGCTTTTCAGCCTGATTAACATATACAGATGACTTATACTTGCTTGCCACCTGTACCAGCAAAGCTGCGGGAGCAGCGCTCATGTTTGATGTTTTTGCGATTGTAATCTCTTTTGTTAACATTTTATCCCTCCGATATATAATGCCTTTCACATGCAAGTGCGTGAATACGCTGGAATCTGTGATTGATTCCGGAACGTGAAGTCGGCTCTGACAGCATGGCGCCCAACTCCGCAAGTGACTTATCAGGTTCCCTTAGTCTGGCCTCGCAGGTTTCCTTTAATTCAGGGCTAAGCTTGTCATACTCACCGCATTCCATTAAAAACAGAATGTCTTCACGCTGTCTCGAAGCCGCCGAAATAGTCTTCTTTAAATTGGCGGTCTCGCAATTAACCTGACGATTAACATTATTTCGCAAATCCTTAAAGATGCGCTTGTTTTCAAAGGTCATAAGAGACCTGTGAGCCTCGCAGATATTCAGCATATCTGATATATCATCTGCATCCTTAATATAAAAAACATACTTTTCTTTTCTCTTTACGATATGTCCTCTAGGGCCAAATTCCGCTGCATTTTCCTGAATAAGTTCAGCAGTCTCTGCATTTTTACAGGTAATTTCAAAATGATACCTGCCCGCCGGATCGTTAATCGTCCCCGCGCAAATAAAGGCGGTTCTCAAAAAGCATCTTTTGCAACAATTTCTGCTCAATATTGCTTTTGTTTTTTCAGCGTCTAATTCTATGTTAAATTCACTTTGTTTGTCAATATCTTTTTTTGAGGAAAATAATTCATTAGCAAGAGCTGCTGCCGTCAGACAGTGCTTTTTTTTCACTTCGATCCCGCCAAGTTCCTCTTTAACATCTCGTGTAAATGACATTACTTATAAATATCTCTATGGTCCAGCTTCACCGCATATTCGCCGTCTTCTAAGGCTTTCGCCAGTTCCATGGCAAGTGTCACAGACCTGTGCTTTCCACCTGTGCAGCCAACACCGATTACCAGACCATTTTTTCCTTCTTTTATATAGTTTGGAATCAGAAATTCCATCAAATCCCTGATTTTATTTAAAAATTCTCCTGCCGCATCGCTCTTCATGACATATTCATGAACATCTTTGTCACGCCCCGTCAGATTTTTAAGTTCCGGAATATAATAGGGATTTGCCAGAAATCTTACGTCAAAAACCAGGTCAGCGTCTGCCGGAATGCCGTATTTAAAGCCAAAGGACAGCACCGTAACCACAAAATTTTTAAAGGAATGATTGTTTAAAAAAATGTCATCAATTTGCTGCTTAAGCTCCCGCACCAGGAATTTTGATGTGTCAATAATAAGGTCGGCATTTTCTTTAAGAAAAGAAATCGTTTCCCTCTCCTTGGCAATGCCCTCCTCCACGCGACCGTTGCCGGCTAAAGGATGTGCACGCCTCGTCTCCTTGTATCTCTTAACCAAAGTCTCATCGGTAGCATCCAAAAAAAGCAATTGCGGAGTCACCCTCTGCTCTCTGAGGTCTTCAAAAACATCCTTCGCCTTCTCTTTGGTAATGCCTGCTCTTATATCTATCCCCACAGCCACCTTATCATAGTCGCCGGAGTCATGGGCCAGCTGGGCAAACTTCGAAATCAAAGGAGTCGGTAGATTATCCACACAGAAAAAACCGAGATCCTCAAGCATCTTAAGTACGGTTGATTTACCGGCACCACTCATGCCTGTAACAATTACAAATCTCATTTATCCTCCTTTTTGAACGAAGTGAAAAATGGAGAACCCCGTAGG
>JAZUHR010000083.1:0-10144 GCA_045641825.1 Lachnospiraceae bacterium | reverse complement strand
ACAGGTATCCTTCTGGGCTACAAGATTCAGGATGGCGACAGAGTCATTATGATCGAAGATGTTACCACATCCGGCAAATCCATGGAGGAAACTGTGCCTATCGTTCGTGGCCAGGGTAATGTAGAGATTAAGGGACTTATTGTATCACTTAATCGTTGCGAGGTAGGTCCTTCCGGTACTGTTGAGGCCCTTACAGAGGTGAGCAATACCTACGGTTTCCCTTCAGCAGCTATCGTTAACATGAAGGAAGTGACAGAGTATCTCCACAACAGAGAGACTAACGGACGCGTTGTTATCGACGACGAGATTAAGGCAAGAATTGATGAATATTATGCACAGTACGGTGTTAAAGCAAATTAATGCCGAAGCGCAGGAACTGATTGATAAGCCCATGCCGACATTATCGGAATGGGCTTTTGATGAATTCTACAGAAACGGCAACAGAGAAAAATACGAAAAACTTTACTTTGAGCGAAGAAAAATGCTGGCTGTTTATGGCTTGAAAGCCATGGCAGAAGGCGAAAATACAGATGCAGAGACCCTGGACAGGTTGAATTACGTACTTTTTGAAGTGCTGACGGAGGAGACCTGGGCCTTGCCGGCTCATACCCGCAAGTACGAGGACGATGACTGGGAAAATACGGTAGACCTTTTCGCCTGTGAAACGGCTTCGGCTATAGGACTTATATACAGATATGCAGGAGATTTTTTACCGGGTTTTCTGAAGGATTGCATGGTAAAAGAAGTAAAAAAACGTGTACTGGAGCCCTTTTTCCGGAGTGGAAAAATCTTCGACTGGGAAGGCTGCAATCACAACTGGAATGGCGTATGTGCCGGTGGAATCGGGATTGCTTTACTTACACTGGGGGAGGCCGCAGGCTTTAGTGAGGAAGAAGCAGAGAGAGGACTTAACCGTATAAAAAAATCCCTTGCGACTTACCTGGATACGGCGTTTACGAAAGACGGAGTGTCGCTGGAAGGGGTAGGCTATTTCAACTACGGCATGTCCTATTATCTGGCTTTTGCTGCCGAACTATTAGAGCAGGGCGACAGGACACTGCTTAAGGGTGACGACAGGGTAGTGGTGAGACTCAGACAGTTGGCGGCCTTTATACAGGCGGTTTTCTTAGAAAACGGCAATTGCGTGAATTTTTCGGATGCTACGCCTTATGATAAAATCTTGCCGGGAATAGCACGGGGCTTTTCCATGGCAGGAGTCTTGCTGGATTTGCCACAGAATGCGTATGCAGGCTTTAACGATGACCCCTGTTACCGTTTTGCGGGGCTGTGGCTGGGAATCAGGCCGGAAAAATTGTCGGAGGACTCTATATCGGGAACCGGGAAAGAGTCCGGGGAAGCCATAGAGACAGGCTCAAAAAATCAGGGAGAAAATGAAAACTACGGCAGGACCGGCATTTTTTCTCAGGCGGAATGGGCTGTTTTTCAATCTGAGAACGGATGCGCCTTTGCTATCAAAGGCGGTAATAACGGAGAGCCTCATAACCATAACGACGTAGGAAATTTCATTTATTACCGGGGGGACAGATGCCTGGTATGCGACCTGGGGGCCGGGGAATACACGGCAGATTACTTCGGGGAAGGTCGTTACGGTTATCTTTGCTGCAGTTCCAAGGGGCATAGCGTACCCATAGTAGGCGGGCAGTATCAGGAAGCAGGAAAAGACCACGGAAGTTCAGCATTTCAAGTGACCGAAGCGGGAGACACCGTGACGATTGCCATAGAGTATCATAAGGCTTATCCCGAAGGTGCATGCGAATACTTGGAGCGCAGGGCAGAGTTTAATACGAAAAACGGCACACTTACTGTTACAGACCTTTGTGACAGGGAATTTACATCTGTAACAGTGTCCAAAGAAAAACCGGAAATTTGCCTGCTTACAGGGGAAATTACGGAAGAAGAAAACGAGATTTTTAAGAATCACCAAGGAATTACGGAGAACGTGATACTGGAAATGATAAAAGCGAAGGAGACTAATCATGAAATACTTACAGACAGAGATAACAGCAGAAGGCTTTTCTGCGCGTCTTTCAGCATATCTGCTGGATTACTATGATGACTTCGACAAGGGAAGAAAGCGCCCTGCAATGCTGGTTTGTCCCGGCGGCGCTTACTGGTATACATCTGTTCGTGAGGCAGAGCCTGTGGCTGTAAAGTTTTCCGCCAAGGGATACCAGACATTTGTACTGGACTATTCCTGTGCGCCTACGGGGGCAGAGTATCCGGTGGCCTTTAAGCAGGCATTGCTTGCCATCAAGTATATCAGAGACCATGCCGAGGAGTATCACATAGACCCTGACCACATAGCGATTATGGGCTTTTCTGCAGGAGGACATCTGGCTGCCAACGTATCCACAGATTATATGAATGAAAAGCTGCTTTCCGAGATAGGCTGCACCGTATCCGAAGTACGCCCCAATGCGTCTGTACTTTGCTATCCGGTTATTTCTTCAGGCGAATTTGCACATAAGGGCTCTGTGGAAAATCTTATGGGTAAAAAGGCTACAGAGGAGCTTAGAGACTATCTTTCTCTGGAAAAGAGAGTATCTGAAATGACACCACCTACCTTTATCTGGCATACCTTCGCGGATGAATCGGTACCTGTGGAAAACTCCCTTCTTTATGCCCTGTCCCTTAAAAAACATAAAATTCCCTGCGAAATGCATATTTTCCCCTTCGGAGGACATGGGCTTTCTCTGGCCAGCCCAGAGACTTCTCACCCAGGGAATGTGCAGGTAGTGGAGGAATGCATACAGTGGACAGAACTTTGCGAGAGATTCCTTTCACAGATTTTCTAAAAGGTTTTTAAATTCCTACAGAAACGTGACAGAAATGACGATAAGTGTTACAATGGGCTTGGGTTATACTAGGCTTTGTTTTGATACTTATCGTTTTTTATTTTAGAAAAATGACCACGGGGTTTTTATGAAAAAATTCAACCTGATCTTGATTATAATACTGGTTTTAAGCGGCGCCACACTGGGGCTGGTGAGTTATAATACTGTTTTTTCCAAAGAAAACGGGACGACTCCTACTCCTACCAACAGTCTGGAGGACTATCAGAATACCCATACTCCCGATATCTCTTCGGAAATCAGGCCCAATATTATTATGGGCTTTTCTACCTATGGTCTGGCTTCCGATATCTATACCCTTGAATTCAGAGATGACGTGAGAAACAGGCTGAACGGCATGATTGCCAGAGCCAGATATACTGAGGACGAGCCTCTGGTAATCTACAATCCCTTCTGCACGGATGAGTGCAGCCTCTATATTTATTTTACCACCTCATACCCCTGCGCTGTGTCCTATAATGTTCATACCTCCAATCTGGTATCGGATGCAGAGGACTTCGGCGGCTTTGTCCAGGCTTCTTCCAGAGAAGTGGTGGGAGAGGATGGCAGCATTACTTACGTGGGAGACAGCACTATTCACGAATTTACCATTCGTGGTCTGGTGTCGGGCGTGACCAATTCCATCACCATCAATATGGTGGATGAAAAGGGAAATGTGCGTAACCGCCGTTTTTACTATGATTTTGACAAAATCGACAAGGACGAAGCGAAACTTGTGAAGATTCAGGGCACCAAGACTACAGTAGACGAGGAGACCGGAGAAAAATTAGTGGTTCCGGCTTCGGAGGTCAAGCTGACTCAGGGGCTTTTCGCGACTTTTACCGGGGAAAATGACTATACCGCTTTTATGCGCATGTATGATAATGACGGCTTCTTAAGAGTGAAAATGCCTATGGAGGACAATACTGCCCGTAAGCTTTTTACCTATGACGGTCAGTTGGGTGTATTTGTATCCGATAAAAAGCTGGTGGTTCTGAACCCGTTGGGAGAAATTCAGAGAATATTTGAAAGCGAAGGCAATCGCCTTATTTTCGGTGATTTCTGCATAGATGACAGTCACAAACTGGAGGATGGCACTACAGATTTTCGCCTGATCTGCATAGCTACAGACAGACAGAAGAAAAGCGTAAATGACTGCGTGGTATGCATAAGCTTTGCCGAAAATCGTATCTATAAGCTTATGGACCTGCAGAAGCTCTTGGAAAAGTACCCCAAGGTACATGACGAGAACTGGATTGACCTCTGCAGCATAAGATATGTGGGAGATAACATGATTCTTCTGGGGTCGGACACCCTGGATACCGTTATCAAGGTCAGAAGAATCTATAATCAGCCCCGTATTGTATATATGCTGGGTGACAAGGCCAATTTTGCAGGGACCAAGGAATACGACAGCCTGTTTTTAATTCAGGAAGAGGATTTCCCTTATACTACCTCGGTATCTCAGATGGGCTTCATGCCTTATGAGGGCTGGAGTGTAGCAGACCGTCACTATGTATGGCTGCTTAATCAGAATCAGGATTACGAATACGATAAAAAAGAGGAGCACTTCGGATACTACGAGAGATACTTGGTAGACGAAAAGACCTTCAGTGTGAAAAATGTGACTCACAGGCTGATGCCGGAGATTACGGATGACACTTATCATGACTATTTTAATGGCAATATTTTCTATGCTACCGGGCGTGATTCCAGCTTTTCAGAGTATGATAGCGCATTTAATCTGATCTATAGGTTTACCTACAAAAAGACGGTGCCTGACAAGACGGTGGAGGAGCGTGACGACGAAGAGGATAATCCGCCACCGGATGATTCCATAAGATTTACCGGCATCTGCAAGATAGATCCGGAAAGCTTTTTCCTGACTCGGGACGTTATTGTCTACAAAGATGGCAGTCAGATTGAAACAGAAGAAAGCGAAGAAAGCAAGTAATGAGTAAAAACTGTTATATAGCGGAAAAACCTTCTGTAGCCAGAGAATTTGCCAATGTGCTGCATGAGAATTTTTCCAAGAGGAATGGCTATATGGAGTCTGAAAACTCTGTAGTCACCTGGTGTGTAGGACATCTGGTGACCATGAGCTATCCGGAAGCTTATGACCCGGATCTCAAGAGGTGGAAGGAAAGCACATTGCCATTCATCCCCAGCGAATACAAATATGAAGTGCCGGCCAACGTGAAGGAGCAGTTCGATGTGGTAAAATCCCTGCTTCACAGGCCTGATATCAGCACCATCTATATCTGCACAGACTCGGGACGTGAAGGTGAATACATCTACCGACTGGTGGATATGATGGCAGAAGTGCCGGCAGATAAGGTGAGAAAGAGAGTCTGGATAAATTCCCAGACTGAGGAAGAGGTGCTGCGCGGTATCAGGGAGGCCCTGGACTGGAGCGCCTACGATAATCTGTCCGATGCGGCTTACCTGCGCGCCAAGGAAGACTACCTGATGGGTATCAATTTTTCACGTATTCTGACCCTCAGATACGGCAATCGCGTAGGCGGATTCCTGAAGAAGGAAAAGGGACCGGCTATCGCGGTAGGTCGTGTAATGACCTGCGTTCTGGGCATGATTGTCCGTCGTGAGCGTGAAATCAGAGATTTCGTAAAGACCCCCTTCTACAGAGTAGTGGCATCGGTGGATGCCGGCTTTGAAGCGGAATTCAGAGCTGTAGAGGGCTCCAAATATTTTGAAAATCCTTGTATGTACAAGGAAAACGGCTTTAAGAAAAAGGAAGACGCCGAGAAACTGGTGTCAGATCTCGCCGGGAAGAATGGCATTGTTGAGGCCATAGATAAGAAGAAGGAAAACAGGAATGCACCGCCTCTTTTTAACCTGGCTGAAGCTCAGGCCCAGTGCTCCAAACTGTTTAAGATAAGTCCGGATGAGACTCTTAAGATCATCCAGGAGCTATATGAGAAAAAGCTGGTGACATACCCCAGAACCGACGCCAGAGTGCTGAGTACTGCTGTAGCCAAGGAAATATCCAAGAATATAAGCGGTCTCAGAGGCTTCGGAAAAGTAGCGGAATATGCCAATGAAATCCTGCAAAACGGCGCCTATAAAGGCCTGGAAAAAAACAAGCGCTACGTGGATGACTCCAAGATTACGGACCATTATGCCATCATTCCCACAGGACAGGGATTAAACGCCCTTAACAGTCTGGGAAGCCTGCAGCAGAAGGTTTATGAACTTATATGCCGTAGATTTCTGGCTATTTTTTACCCGCCGGCCGTATATCAGAAGTTGGCGCTGACTATCAAAATCGGCGAAGAAAGTTTCTTCGCTTCCTTCAAGATTCAGCTGTCAGAGGGCTATCAGAAGGTAGCAAATCTGAAAAAGGGCGATGTGGTAGAGCAGAAAAATGACAAGGCTGAAGGCAAAGAAAAGGGAGAGGATGCGGAAGATCTGGATATCTCAGAGGACTCCTTTGAGAAAATAGCCGCCCTGAAAAAAGGTGCGGAAGTGGGAATTAAGGAGCTGAATATCAAAGAAGGCGAGACATCTCCGCCAAAGAGATATGACTCCGCTGCCATGATTAAAGCCATGGAATCTGCAGGTCAGCAGATAGAGGATGAAGAGCTCAGAGCCCAGATAAAGTCATCTGGTATAGGCACATCAGCAACACGTGCGGAGATACTGGCCAAGCTGGTTCGTATAGAGTATATCTCACTGAATCAGAAGACTCAGATTTACGCACCTACCAAGCTGGGTGAAGCCATATTCGAAGTGGTGGCGTTATCCATATCACAGATGCTGCGTCCTGACCTGACTGCCAGCTGGGAAAAGGGACTTACCCAGGTGGCCGAGGGTGAGATAACAGAGCACGACTATATGGAAAAACTCTCGGGCTACGTCACCCGTATGACGGAAAGAGTAAAGGTAACAAATAATGCAGGTGCGCTGGATGCGCGCTTTGCAGAGATAGGGAGGGTATATAAATGATAAGTGATTACAGTGTGAAAAAGCTTTTTACCCTGACAGAAAGCATGGCAGGAGAAGAGATAGGAAAGTACGAGTACCCCTGGCAGGTACTGCCTCACATAGGTGAGATTATTCTGAAAATCGGGGCAGAACTGGATAGTGACCCTTCCTACGAAAAGAGGGGCGAAAATGTATGGATCAGTAGGGAAGCCAATGTTTTTCCTTCTGCTTACATCAACGGACCCTGTATCATAGGCCCCGGCGCAGAAGTAAGACACTGTGCCTTTATCAGGGGAAATGCCCTGGTGGGAGCCGGTGCTGTGGTAGGTAACTCCACAGAGCTTAAGAATGTCATTCTTTTCAACAAGGTGCAGGTGCCTCACTACAACTATGTGGGCGACTCCATCCTGGGCTTCAAATCCCACATGGGAGCAGGCTCCATCACCTCCAATGTTAAATCTGATAAGACCCTGGTAGTGGTAAAGGACCCTGAAAGTAAGGAATGCTTTGAAACAGGACTTAAGAAAATGGGAGCAATTTTAGGAGACAATGTAGAGGTGGGCTGTGGCTCAGTTTTGAACCCGGGTACAGTCATCGGAAGCTGCTCAAATGTATATCCCCTGTCCTCTGTAAGAGGCTGCGTAAAGACAGGCAGTATCTATAAAAAACAGGGTGAAGTGGTAGAAAAAAGAGTTTGATAAAAAATTGACAAGTGTTGGCCTTTTTGTTATAGTTTAATTTGCATTAGGGAGTGATTTATGAACGATTACAAGACTTTTATGAGACAAGTATATATGGATGCGGCCTTTAACGAGGGGGCATTGTCTGAGATATATTTATACGTAATTGATTATAAGGCGGACAAGAGCTTTCGTACCGACGAATACAAGTACGTGGTAAAAGAGCCTGTAGTGGCTGAGGACGGTACTCAGGAGGAAGCAGTTGACGTGCGTCTGGAATTCCTGGACAAGGTGGCTCAGCTGGTTAAGAGTGAGGTGCCTACAGAGTACTATGCGCTGGATGCTGAAAGCCTGATGGCAGACCTGATCGAGCCTATGAAGATGGATATCCCCAAGGCTAAGAGAGTCTTCAACGACCTGGCTGATAAGTGTCTGGGAACAGAGTGGCTGCATGATTTCCTGGCTATGAGTCGCGTAATCCCTATGACAGAATATGATGAGAAGCCGGAGATGGGCGCTGAACTCAGAAAGCGTATGAAGGAGAAATTCCACGATTCTTCCGCTGTTATCAAAAAGCTGCATAATCAGCATATTTATGTCAGCTACTCCACTGAGGGAGAGGCACCTGTATTTTACATAAAGGTGTTTGATAAAAATGATACCACGCTGGGTGAATACAAGCTCCATGGCAAGATTGCAGATGATGTGATGGTGGCGAAGGTGGCTGACATCATCAAGCATTTCCCTGAGGCGGATTTGCTTTCAGACAGGTGCAGTATCAGAATTTACAGATTTTTCCGCAAGGCCCAGAAAATGGAGCATCTGGACAATGGCCCTGTTTTCTCAGTGGCTTCAATGCTGCATGCCCTGGGCAAGGATGATGTAAAGCCGGTGGTATCCGCATGGCAGGAATATCTGGCGGCCGCATCAGACCTTAGATTTGACAGAGTGTCCGACGAGACGGTTTATGGGCTTCACGTAATCAGAATTCCTGTGGAGGTTTCCGGTAAGAAGGCCTGGACCAAGAACTTCAAGAAGAATTCCCTGTGGAAGGCCGCAGGCGGATATGAGTACTATCTTCTGGGTGGCGAGGAAGACGAGCAGACCAAGAATGAGCTGCCTAAGATTATGGGAAAACTTGTCCTGAAAAAAGACCGCGAGAATTATATGCTTAAACTCAATCGTGTATCGATTAAGCAGTATGCGGGAGATTTTGCCGTAATTACGTTGGTAGCGGAGAACAGATTTTATCCGGGAGAAAGAGATAAGAAGCGCATCAATCAGCTGGCTTCCGCCCTGTGGGTTAGAAATAGCATGAAGGAGGACCTGCCTGAGAAAATTACGGTACAGGTCAAGACTCCGGAAAAGACATATTCACTTTCGGCCATGACCAGAAAGGATGCAGGAAATGAGCCTTGGATCGGGCTCCTCCTTACAGTGGGCAGAAAGTCCAGGAATGCCGGTGCAGATAAATTTATAGTTAAGAGCCTGTCCGAGACTATGTATGTATATAATACAGATGAGCCTGAGACAGAAGCCATGGAGGAAGCTGTGGCAGCGGCTCTTATAAGACATGAATATCTTCTGACTCTTGAGGAAAGACTGGCAAAGTGCTTAGAGGCTCTTCCGGGCTGCACTTTTAATGATATTTCCAAGAAGCAGAGAAGGGAAATCGTAAAGATTTCCAGAGAGTATGCATGTATAGTGGCATCACTCTCGTATAAAGAGGAGAGAGGCGAAGCGAAGGCCTTTTACAGAGCGACACAGAATGTTATTGGGACTAAGTCTGTGGAGGAAAGACTGGAGAAGAAGCTGGAGCTTTTGTACGAATAATTATTAAGGGGTAGGATATGCACACACAGGAGATTTCCATAGCAGTTATAAGAAGACTGCCACGTTACTACAGATATTTGGGCGAGCTTTTGAATCACGGAGTAGAACGTATTTCTTCCAAAGAGCTTTCCGAAAAAATGGGAGTGACTGCATCACAGATCAGACAGGACTTAAATAACTTCGGCGGCTTCGGCCAGCAGGGCTATGGATACAATGTGGAGTACCTTTACACAGAAATCGGCAAAATCCTGGGTCTGGACACACCTAATCCGATGGTAATTATAGGTGCAGGTAATCTGGGACAGGCTATTGCCAATTATGGGGACTTTGGTAGAAGAGGCTTTCAGATAAAAGCGCTCTTTGATATTGATCCCGCTCTTGTAGGCAAGGTAATCAATGGAGTGCCTGTACTCTCATCCGATGAGATGGAAAGTTATATTAAGAGCAATGACATCAGCATTGCGGCCATCACTTTACCCAAGGAGGCAGCACCTGAAGTGGCAGCCAACCTGGCCAAGTGGGGCATCAGGGCTATATGGAATTTTGCTCCTACCGACTTGTCCCTTCCTGACTCAGTGGTTCAGGAGAATGTGCATTTGACCGAGAGCCTGATGAGACTGTCCTTTAAGCTTAAGGCGAAGAATGAGTAGAGGGCAAAGGAGATAATTGGTCGCTAAGCCATGATAGTTCATGCTACGCATGAAGGCTTAGCTTTTCAAACTCCTACGGAGTTCTCCATTTATTCCACTTCGTTCCATAAAAGGAGAAATAGGACGCGCTTCCTTACGGAAGCTTATTATAGTACTCGCCGTACAGGCCTCCGTTGCCTGCGGC
>JAZUHR010000082.1:0-4345 GCA_045641825.1 Lachnospiraceae bacterium | reverse complement strand
CCATGGAATGAGCCACTATATAAATATGGCTGTACCTGGCAGACAATTGTGTCACGATCTGATGCACCTGATTTTTCCACTGTTTCATGGTACTTTGGGCAAAATCATCCACAGTACCGCCGTGTCCGGTTAATAATATGTTGTATATGGAATACTCCTCCGGCACCATCTGAACCAGCCTGTCAAAATGATCCGGCGTCCCCAGAATACCATGTATAAAGAGTACCACAGTATCTGCTCCGGCCACTTCAATTCTATATGCTGTATGCTTTTCTCTATTCATAACTCTCCTTACCGGACCCTGACCTATTTTACTTCTTCCCCGACGGGCTTCAGATCCGCTTTCCTAAAGTGATAATTCAGGTAAAAAATATGAGCCAGCGCCACCACAAGACTGCGAAGCGTTTTCTTTGCAAAGGGCAGCTCCTCCGGTGTCTCATTGGTCCTGTCATCTGTTTCGAAGATTGCCTTAAGCATGCTCTCCATCTCGGTACAATAATAGTTGTAAGCCGTCTCCAGCTCATAGGTGGTCTTCTGCAGTTCTATCAGCGAAATCAGATTTTCCATGGAAAGCGCCTGCTTGGCCACGGAAATAAACATGATGTAAGCAATCTGCTCCCTGTAATACAGTTTTCTTACAGGGCGGTCTATGTAGCCCTTTTTCACATAGTTGCTTATCATAAAGGTGGTCACTGAGACATCCAGCACCGCCAGTCTGTCATTCACGTATCTCACCACCTGCTCCAGGTAAAGCCCCATATTGGGCAGTTCATCATATCTGGGTAATTTGCACTCAAAATCCGGTTCTTTCATCTTCGGTCCTCTTTCGGAATTTTAATATCCGCATACAGTCATTATATCGTATCATCGCCAAAAAAGACAGTAATAAATAAAAGTATTCAATTATGGCATTTATTAGAATTTAATTTCATAAAAAAGGCAGACCTGCTTGACGTACGCTCCATTTAGTATATAATATCTTTTGTTCGGTTTTTCAATAACCGATGATAAGATTATCAAAATTATGAGGTGTTAATATGAACAACTATAAAATCGTTTCCGACTCAGCTGCGGACATCCTTTCTCTCGATAAATTGCCCTTAAGCATCGTTCCCCTGCACATCCTGGTAGGCGAGCAGGAGTTTGTGGACGATGCGAATATTGATCTTAATCAAATGCAGGCTGCACTTACCTCCTATAAAGGAAAATCCTCTACGGCATGCCCTTCTCCACAGGATTGGGTCGATGCTTTCGAGGATTACGAAGCAGTATTTTGTGTTACTATTACAAGCGGACTCTCAGGAAGCTGTTCCTCGGCAAATACCGCCAAGGCTCTCTATGAGGGCGAGCATCCTGACCGCAAGGTCTATGTGATTGATTCCCTTTCCACCGGTCCCGAGATGGTTCTTATTCTGGACAAGCTCCAGGAGCTTATTCTGTCAGGTCTGGATCACACAGCGATAAATGATGCCATCACAGACTACCAGAAAAGCACCCACCTTTATTTTTCACTGGCCTCTGTAAATAATCTGGCCCGTAACGGCCGTATCAATCCCATCATAGCCAAAGGTGTAAGCCTTCTGGGCATCCGTATTCTGGGAATTGCAAGCTCTGAAGGCAAGCTGGAAATCAAGGATAAAGGTCGTGGTGACAAATCCGCCTTCAAGTCTATCCTGTCCCACCTTAGAAATGCCGGCTACAAGGGTGGTCGTATCGTCCTTGCTCATCACGGCAATGAAAGCGGTGCTCAGGAATTAAAGGAGTTGTTAATAAAAGAGCTGGGCGCTCCTGCCGATATGGATGTACATCCTACCAGAGGACTTTGCAGCTACTATGCGGAGCCGGGCTCATTTCTGGTGGGCTTTGAAGCTTAATTTTAACTGAGCCACAATTATACTTGTGAATACCAGTATGCATCCCAGAATTTCCTTGCCGGACAGCACCTGATGCAGGAAAATCCAGCCTGCCAGCGCAGAGAATACCGACTCCATACTCATAAGGAGCGATGCCACGGTAGGGTTAAAATTGTTTTGTCCTATAATCTGCAGTGTATAGGCTACTCCGCTGGACAGAACTGCCGCAAAGAGAAGAGAGCCCCACACAGACCAGCTGTAGGTAAGTGGCAGCCACTCCATAAAGCCTGCGACGGAATGCTTCCAATCCACGATGAAGGTGGGAATCAGGCTTAATATGCCACAGCTGAAAAACTGCACGCATGCCAGTCTCACATTATCTACCAGCGGCGCAAAATAATCGATTACCAATATCTGCACGGAAAAAGCCAAAGCGCATAATATGAGCAGTACATCCGGCAGACTTATACTAAATGAATTAATGTCTATGGAACACAGGAGGAAAAGGCCTACAAGGGCCAGAGCTACTCCCAACCACACGTTCCATGGGCATTTTTTCTTAAGAAAAATACCAAGTATAGGTACCAGCAGAATATAAATGACCGTAAGAAAGGCTGCCTTGCCCGTACCGGTGCCCATATTGATGCCGACCTGCTGCAAATTGCTGGCTACACAAAGGGCGGCTCCTGACGCTATACCACCTATCCATAAGGTCCTTTTCTCTGCCCCGGTCTCCGGCTTTTTGCCGGTGAGCTTCAGGGTATCCAGAAGTTTAATTACAGGAAGCAGCACCAGGGTCGCTATAAACTGTCTCACGCAGTTGAAGCTGAAGGCCCCCATGACATCTCCGCCGGTGGTCTGTGCTACAAAAGCCGTTCCCCAGATGACAGAAGCCAGAAGCAGGGCTCCCGCATTTCCTATGTGTGATTTTTCTCTTGCTATCTTATTCACGTCTTATCACCAAATCACTTTTTTTCCAATTCTCTGATACGTTCATTAAGCTTTCGTATCTCTTCCTTTAAGCTTACTATTTCTGCTATCAATTCCTCTTCGCGACGCTGGGCTTTTTCACGGTTCAAAAGCTTCCTGTCCACTATCTCGTCTACAGAAGTAGTGCCTTTAATTCCCTCGTTAAAAGCCTGCTTGATTATTTCGATTTTTTCTTCGGGAACCTCGTTTTCTTCCAGCGCAGCCTTGATGATAACTTCGGATACCTCCATATCATTTTTTTCGGTCTTACTGCCTGTCACCATGCCGGTCTCCGGGTCCTGGACATCGGTCTTCACCTCTATCATATCCTTAAGAGACTCCGTGATATCGTAGAGTATTCTGCCCGGATTGGCATTCTCATCCTCTGCAAAGGTCTCCGTAATAATCTGAGCGAAGACCTCCTTCTTGTCATCCGAGGTCTGAATTCTGTCGCAGCCCAGTACGTTTTTAACGAAATTATCCTGTGTATTATCGGTGTTTTTCACGTGATACAGCACTGAATGTATGTCTGTGTCACGGTCTGTAAATGCAGGGAAAACAAAGCCTATCTCCGGCTCTGTGATGACCCAGTCCTGAATCCTCGCCTTGATCATCTGCTCCGAATGAGAGTATATAAGTCCCGGCTTGGCAGGCTCCAGAGGGCAGATAGCGCATACCAGGTAGTTATAGGTGGAGGTGGATTCGTCCACCTTGATGCCGTCTGTGGTCTTATCCATAACATCGTAGATGTCATGATAAAGGAAAATCACGTATTCCGTCATGGAGGTGTAGGAATCAACGATTTTTTTATAAAATCTGTTCATTACATCTTCATCGTCAAAGTCGCAGTCCCTGACCCTTAAAAGGTCATACTGACAGCCTCCCTCAGCCTCTTCTTCCAGAGGGAAGGAAAGCTCTAAGTTATTATTGTTCACCTTTCCCCCCAGGACCTTGGATGCAATCTCCAGGTATTTTACCTGATCCACTTCTTCTACATTACCGAAAAAGGTCTGGAAGGTAGCCAGAATTTCTTTATTTGTGCTGACGCAGCAACCTGTAATTTTTCTGGGCATGCACTTGTCTTTTTTAAGTCTTCTCTTGATTTCACCGATATCTGTCTTGTTCATACAGGACCTCTTTTTAAAAAATATTACAGCACTACAGTATACTCCAGCTGTCTGTTATTGGCAACAAAAAAGCGAAAGCTTTCATGTCATGTTACATTGATGACACCGACATTTACGCCTTCGCTTTTCTCAGGCCCTGAGGCCGAAACTATTTTTCGAAAAAATCCAACTCCTAGGCCGGAGCGTTCTTTGCCACGGATCTGGCCAGCTGTCTGCATCTGTCCAGCATATTCTCGGCCAAAGAGTTGTAATTGGTACCTCTGCTGAAAGGATCAGAAAGAGAGCCCAGCATATGCTTGCTTACGCAGTCTTTTACTATTGCATCATAGTGCATAACCGCATAGGGCACTTCATTTTTCTTATTCTTAAAGTTATTTATAACGTCGATAGCCTGTC
>JAZUHR010000081.1:0-10313 GCA_045641825.1 Lachnospiraceae bacterium | reverse complement strand
GGAGCGCTTCGTCACTGAAGATGGAGAAGTAATTGAATATACCGTAACTGACAGGACTCTGGTGGACTTTGCCATGATAGATTCCACGACAGGCCGCGTTACCTCCGGCAGCAAGGTGGGGCTGGACTATGAAAAAGACCTGGCAAATGCACTGATGGTGGAGCAGGACAAGGTATTACTAATCTTCACGGATCAGGCCGGCGCTCTGGAAATATTCATCTGGGAGCAGGACGGAAGGCAGTACTCGGACAAGGATTTTGCCGACGTTACAGACCTTGAAATTACGCCATTTACAGGCTTTGACCTGCCGGTCGTAGAGGGTGCATATACAAGAAATGACTTTATTCCCGGAGTCTGCCCGGATGAACTCAAGGAAGAGAGAGAGTACGCAGACCTGATGGAGAAAAAGTACGATATCAAAATTTACATAGCTGATGAAGCCAAGTGTATAATGGGCGGCTATGTTTTTGAAAATCTGAACGACAAGAGAGTTCTGCGTAACTGTCTGGAAACTATGGATGCAGAGTTCAGCAAGTATCCTGAAGGATTTTTCTCACTTTATAAAAAACTGCCGGGCTATCCGGACGGTCTGGAAATCTTTTTCACAGGCGGGCTTCTGGGCTTTGAAGATGGAAATCTGGACAGGGCAGGGGGCTTACGCACCGAGGATGAGAATTCCATAAATATTGCGCTGGACGGGTATGATGGCAGATATGAGGCAGCGGTTCACCACGAAATCAGCCATTCCATTGAGATTCTTATAAGCGATTTGGGCCCGGAGGACCTGGATGAGGAATACTGGAACAGTATCAATGTTAAGTATGCCGGAAACAGGACCTACTATGCTATGAGCTACATGCATCAGGATTCGGAGTGGCTGTACGGATACAAGAACAATTACAAGTACACCTATGAGGATGTGATGAATCTGCCGGCTTACGATGCCAAGAGATATGCCAAGGTGGTATTTGTGGACGATTATTCCATGACATATCCTACAGAGGACCGCTCCAGAATATTTGAGCGAATAATGTGGGATGGGACAGATTTTCTGAAGTTCCCGGGCCTCTATGAGAAGTATGAGTATTATACCGGGCTTATCAGGCAAATGCTGATTGCAAACGGTATTGACGGTGCCTTCTACTGGGAATGGGCTTATGAAAAGGATACAGAATAGGTCATGTAATAAACTACAAAACGGGTGGTAGAATTAGTTACAAAATAAGTTAGTAAAAATAATTAATTGTCAATTCTTTGTATTTGAACAATAGAAAAATAAGTGCTATAATTAAGAGTGGAGTATCTTTTTCTTGATGGCTCTGCTCTTAATTTTTTTACCTGCGGTAGAAAGGATAGAAAGGACGCGCTTTCTTGCGAAAGCTTATGATAGTCTTCGCCGGATGGGCATCCTTTTACCTGCGGTAGAAAGGATAAAAAATGGGTGAAAAATTCGATTTACTTACTTTAGGTGAGCTTTTACTCAGACTCTCACCTCCAAATAATGAGCGTATAGTACGTGGCGAGACCTTTGATAAGCAGATAGGCGGAGCCGAGCTCAACGTGGCTTCCGGCGTATCTCTTTTAGGTCTGCGTACCGGTGTTATTTCCAAGCTCCCTGCAAATGCTCTGGGTACATTCGCGAAGAACAGAATCCGTTTTTCAGGGGTATCCGATGACTACCTGGTATATGACAGCGAGAAGGATGCGAGACTGGGCGTATATTACTATGAAAACGGCGCATATCCCAGAAAGCCCAGTGTGGTTTATGACAGAATGAATTCTTCCATCAATAAGATTTCTCTGTCGGACTTCGACGACGGCATGTATTCAAATACACGTTGTTTCCACACCACGGGCATCACTCTGGCGCTTAGTCCGGCCTGTCGTGAGACTGCCATTCAGATGATCAAGAAATTCAAGCAGGCGGGCGCTATAATTTCCTTTGACGTTAATTTCAGAGGCAATCTCTGGAGTGGCGAGGAAGCCAAGGCTACAATTGAGCAGATTCTTCCTTACGTGGATATTTTCTTCTGCTCCAAGGATACCGCCAGACTTACCTTCGGTAGGGACGGGGATCTCCATGATGTGATGAAGTCCTTTGCCAAGGATTACCCGCTTTCCATCGTGGCATCCACAGAGCGTATCGTACACAGCCCCAAGAGCCATACCTTTGGTTCTGTTATCTATGATGCGAAAAACGATGTTTTTTACGAGGAAGAGCCTTACAGAAATATCGATGTTGTAGACAGAATCGGTTCAGGTGATGCATATATCGCAGGCGTTCTGTACGGTTATCTTAAGACCGGTGACTGCCGCACCGCTATGGAATACGGTAATGCTACCGCCGCTATCAAAAATACCATTCCCGGCGATATGCCATCATCGGATTTGCACGAGATTAATCGTGTCATCAAAGAGCATAAGTGCTCTGACGGCCTGGAAATGAGCCGATAAAATTGAATTATTCCCGGAGAGGACAGAGGAACTGCCGGGTTTAATTATATGACTAATCTTTTTACCTATGGAGGAATTCTGAAATGAAGAAGTTTTTATGCATGGTACTCGTTGGCATTATGGCTGTAGCCTGCCTGGCAGGTTGCGGACAGAAGAAGGGCGATCAGCTGGAGGCTATCAAGAAGGCCGGCAAGATCGTCATCGCTATGGAAGGTCAGTGGGCACCTTGGACATATCACGATGAGACAGAGAAGTTGGTAGGTTATGATACAGAAGTAGGTCAGGCAATCGCAAAGAAACTTGGCGTAGAGGCTGAGTTTGTAGAGGGCGAGTGGGACGGCCTTTTCACCGGTATGGATTCAGGTAAGTATGATATTATTATTAATGGTGTTGACATTACCGATGAGCGTAAGGCAAAGTATGATTTTTCCACACCATATGCTTATGACCGTACAGTACTTATCGTAAAGGAAGACAACACTTCCATTACAAAATTTGAGGACCTTAAGGGCAAGAAAACAGCAAATTCCCTGGGCTCTGTATATGCTGATATGGCAGCTGATTTTGGTGCGGAAGTTCAGAATGTAGATACTCTGGCTCAGACAATCGACATGCTGCTGGCAGGTCGTATTGATGCTACTCTTAATGCAGAGACATCTTACATCGACTACAAAAAAGAGAAGCCTGAGGCTGCCATCAAAGTAGTAAGCAAGACTGAGTCTGCAAACGAGATTGCTATCCCCATGAGAAAAGGCAACGAGACAGCAGCTCTTCGTGAGGCTATCAATAAGGCTATTGAGGAGCTTCGTGCTGACGGTACTCTTAAAGCACTTTCTGAGAAGTATTTTGGAACAGATATTTCCGGTACTACAAAATAAGGAGTTGACATGTCAGAGCGTGTTATTCGGCTACTGCTGGACTCTTTTCCAAAGCTCCTGACAGCAGGAGTACAGGTGACGATCCCCATTACTTTGGGGGCCTTTGCCATTAGCCTTGTTATGGGCATCCTGTTGGCAGTGGTTCAGGTAAGTAATGTTAAAGTATTAAAGCCAATAGCAAAATTTTATATTTGGATATTCAGAGGAACACCGGTAATTGTTCAGCTTTTCATCATATTTTTTGGTCTTCCCTATGCAGGAATTGTAGTGGATGCTATTCCGGCGGCCATTGTAGGCTTCGGTCTGAATCTGGCAGCATACAATGCAGAGTCCATCAGAGCGGCTATCGAGTCTGTACCTAAGGGGCAGACTGAGGCTGCATATATGGTGGGGCTTTCCACACCACAGCTTATGATGCGAATTGTGCTTCCTCAGGCCTTCAGAGTGGCCTTTCCGTCTCTCTGGAACAACCTGATTTCTCTGGTAAAGGACACATCTCTTGCCAGCAGTATTACTGTAGTGGAAATGTTTACAAAAGCACAGCAGATTGCAGCACGTACCTATGAACCTTTATGGCTTTATTCGGAGACTGCGGTAATTTATCTGATTTTCTGTACACTTCTCACTTGGATACAGAGCTATGTAGAGAAAAAAATGGTATGGACTTCTGACAAAAAAGGAAGGAGGACCATTTTATGCTTGAGGTAAAAAACGTACAGAAAGGTTTTAAAAATAACCTTGTGCTTAAGGATATCAGTATGACTGTGGAAACAGGTGAAGTAGTGGCGGTTATCGGCCCCTCCGGGTCCGGTAAGACTACTTTTCTCCGATGCTTAAGTTTTCTGGAAAAAGCAGATAACGGTACTATTTCTTTCGCAGGAATTACTACCAATCTGGCCCACGCAAAGCGTCAGGAAATAAAGCAAATCCGCATGAACATGGGATTTGTATTTCAGTCCTTTAACCTTTTTCGCAATAAGACAGCACTGCAAAGTGTTATGGAAGGGCTGGTGGTGGCCAGAAAAATGCCCAAAAACGAGGCGAAGGAAATCGCTCTCAAGCAGCTGGAAAGAGTAGGGCTCAGTGACAGAATAAACTTTTATCCCGATGAGCTTTCCGGCGGACAGCAACAGCGAGTGGCTATAGCCAGAGCTCTGGCACTTTCACCGGAGGTCATTCTTTTTGATGAGCCTACATCGGCGCTGGATCCTATGCTTACACGCGAGGTACTGGAATGTATGAAGAACCTGGCTCATTCAGGCACGACCATGATTGTGGTTACTCACGAGATGGATTTCGCCAGAGATGTAGCTGACCGCGTGATTTTTATGGAGGGTGGAGTAGTAGTAGAAGATTCACCTGCCAGGGAATTTTTTGAGCACCCGAAGAGTGAAAAAAGTGCTCAGTATATACAAAATTTTTAGCCTATGAAAAAGGGTTTGCCTTCGACTATGAGGGCAAAGGGGAATTATGAAAAACGGTGATAAGGTAAAAAAAGGCAATTTTCTGGACAAGATTTCATTTAAACTATTGTTCATTGTTTTGGGTGGGGCCTGCTACGCTGCGGGCACCAACCTTTTTGTGGAGCCTGTGCATATATTTAACGGTGGTTCCGTGGGCGTGGCTCAGGTTATTGCGAGATTTGTGCATATAGATGGAGTAAATGTTTATGCTATCTGCTATGCGCTTTTAAATGTGCCGCTCATGGTGCTGGCCTATAAAGGCGTTGGCGGAAAGTTCTTCGTCAGAACTATTTTGGGCATAGCATCTATCTCAATTTTCGGTCTCTTGATTCCGGTGGTATCCGCGCCACTGGTTCCTGAACTTTTGACCTCTGCCATTATCGGAGGCGTGCTGACAGGTATCGGCGTAGGACTTATTCTTATCACCGGCGGCTGCGGAGGCGGACTGGATATCGTGGGTGTCTACTTCATGAAGAAGAATCCGGGCTTTTCCGTAGGTAAGGTAACTGTAATGGGAAATCTCATTCTATATGCAGTGGTTTTCCTGATTTACAGAGATGTTACTGTGGTTATTTACTCTATCCTGGTACTTTTTGCCTGTGCATTTGCCATTGACAAGGTGCATTATCAGAACATCAATATGCGTGTCATGGTTTTCACCAAGGTGGACGGCGTGGACAAAGAGCTTATGAAGACCGGCCGTGGTGTTACGGAATGGCAGGGCGTGGGAGCATACACCCAGAAGGATACGCATGTTTTAGTCACCTGTATTAACAAATACGAGGGGGCTGAATTTGAGGAAATCATTCATTCTATCGACCCTGATGCATTTATCATTATCGATGAGAATGTAAAGATATCCGGTAATTTTGAAAAAAGAGTTTAGGGGAATGGAGCTCTCCATTTTTTCACTGCCTTCGATAAAAGGAGGTAAAAAGGAGGTTATATGGAAACAGATTTTATCACAATGACTATCGGGAGACAGAAGAACATAGCGCTTATTGCCCATGATGGAATGAAGCCTGCACTTATACAGTGGTGCGAGGAAAATAAAGAGATCCTTAAGCATCATTTCCTCTGTGGTACAGGTACTACAGCCCGTCTCATCACCGACAAAACAGGACTTCCTGTGCGTGCTTACAATTCCGGACCTCTGGGGGGCGACCAGCAGATTGGTGCCAAAATCGTTGAGGGGAAAGTTGACTTTGTGGTATTCTTTTCGGACCCATTTACCGCTCAGCCTCATGACCCGGATGTAAAGGCTCTTCTACGTATTGCCTCTGTATATGATATTCCAATTGCAAATACAAGGGCCACAGCCGATTTTATGCTTCATTCAGAATACATGGATAAAGAGTATAATCATAAGGTCATCAATTTCGACAAGCAGGTAAAAGACAGAGCTAAAAGTATGGAATGATTTTATTCACGAAGTGTGTCCATCCTTTATATGATATTGACGAGGCTTATAATGAAAAAATGTTTTAAGTTTATGTCAGCAGTTTTACTGCTGACTTTTTTAACAGGAATGCTGGCAGGATGCGGAAACTCCTACAAAAAGAGAGATACTCTGGAGGCGCCCACCAGCTATCTTGATGCAGAATATGACAAAACAGCGTCTCCCTGGCAGCAGCAGAATGCGGGGAAAATTGCAGAGGTGATGAAGAAGGCTGAAAGCGGTCAGGATATCGTGATAGCCACGCTGGGCGGATCAATCACTCAGGGCACCATCTCTACAGGAAAAAGAGATAAAGAAATAAAGACGAGACGCCCTTATGCAGACATCTTTTTCGAGTGGTGGGAAAAGACTTTTCCTGACGTAAAGGTCACCAAGGTAAATGCAGGGATCGGCGGCACCAATTCATATCTGGGAGTACACAGAGTGGAGGAGGATGTGCTTTACGCTAATCCTGACCTGGTTCTCATCGAATACTCGGTAAATGACGGCAATGACCTGACTCATAAGAAATCCTATGAAAATCTGGTGAGAAAGCTTCTCTACATGGAGAACGCCCCCGCCATAATGCTGCTTTTCATGGCCCAGTCCAATGGCGCCTCTGCGCAGGGGGTGCACTCGGATGTGGGTATTCTCTACGAGCTACCCATGGTATCCTACAAGAATGTGATGGAAGCGCTCTACAAGGAAGGCTTCACGGAAGCAGACATGTCCTCCGATTCATCACATCCTTCAGTCCTGGGCCACGCCATTGTGGGCGAGATGCTCTGGAGATACCTGAATAATGTCTATGAAAAGGTGGATACCTACAAGGAGTATGTGACACCTGATGTCAAGCCTTCGACCAGAGAAATGTATCAGAATGCTGAGATGCTGGACTGCAAGGATATTACAGCAGATGCTTTGGGCGGCTTTTCGACCGGCAGCAAATACGTTGTATGGGAGGATTGCTGGTCTTCAAACGGTGGCGAGGGTATCACCTTTACCCTTTCCTTCAAGAGCCTGGGCTTCCTTTTTTACCGCACTACCGATAAGAGCTATGGCACCTATGAGGTTATAATCGACGGTAAAAACTATGGCAAAATGGCTGCCTTCAAGGCTGATGACTGGGGCAACTACGGCTACACCATGGAGATGAAGACCTACGACGAGGAAGGCACACATACAGTGACCTTAAGACCCGCGGAAGGTGAGGAGAATAAGAAGTTTACCCTGATCCGTCTGCTGGTAGGACATGAAGAGGAAGGAAAATGAGAACTGCCGAGAAAAAAGTGACAAGCCGGGAAAAGTCCGAGACTGGCAAAAAAGAAATTACAGCCAAGAAAAAAACCCAGACTGGCTCTAAAAAACAGACCGAAGATACGGCAAAGGTTAGTTCTAAAAAGCAGACCGGTGAAAAAAAGAGGATTACGGAAATGCTGGCTATACTGGATGCGCAGTATGGCACAGACGCGTACTGCTTTCTGGAATATAAAAATGCCTATCAGCTCCTGGTAGCGACCATACTTTCGGCTCAGTGTACGGATAAGCGGGTTAATATGGTGACCAAACACCTTTTTAAGCACTATCCCGATCCCGCGGCCCTTATGAATGCAGATATTGCAGAGCTGGAGGATGAAATTCACGAACTGGGCTTTTTCAGAAGCAAGGCGGCCAACCTGAAAGCAATGGCCACGAGGCTGGTAACAGAGTATAATTCCGAAGTGCCCAGCAGCATGGAGGATCTGACCAGTCTGGCAGGAGTGGGCAGAAAGACAGCTAATGTTATTCGAGGTAACGTATATGGAATTCCATCAATTGTGGTGGATACCCATGTGAAAAGAATTTCACGAAGACTTGGCCTCACGACGGAGACCGAGCCTGAGAAAATAGAGCACGATCTGGAAAAAAAGATTCCCGAGGATCACTGGATACTGATAAATATTCACTTGATCACCTTTGGAAGAGAGATTTGCAAAGCCCAGGGACCTAAATGTGATATGTGCTTTTTAAGAAAGTATTGTAAGGAAAATGGTAAAGAAGAGTAGTTTATTTTTTACAATTGCATTATGTGGTCTTCTGGCACTGGGAGGGTGTGAGTATGGCACAAATCCCGGAAAAGTCACACCTTCTGTGGGGCCTCAGGGGACGAGTACGCCTGCTGTGGGGACACAGGGGACCAATACGCCTAGTCCACTTGTGAGTGACGTGCCTCAGGCCACAGCCGGGCCTACAGAGACAGCCGCTCCTACAGAGACAGCTGCGCCTACAGAGATAGTAACCCCTACCGAGAGTCTTGTGGATACTCCGATGCCCACAGATACGCCTATATACACTCCCGATCCTGTGATTACGGAGATTCCTTTGCTGGATGCGGAGGAAATGAGCGCAGAGAGCATAAAAGCGGTGGTGCCGGAAATGAGCCGAAAGCTTCTTGAGACAGCAGGGCTTATGGAAGAAGGCAAGGAAGGAATTTGGGCTATCTGGAAATGGGTAGCGGAAAATGTTAAGGGAGATACCGACCGATACACAGACAACGAAATGAAGGCTGCCTATACAGGCTTAAAGGACAGAAAAGGCGGCAATGTCACCAGAAATGCTGTTTTTGCAGCCCTGATGGAAGAAGCGGGATATGAACACCTTTCGGTATCGTCCGTAGAAGAATCCTACAATCACAGCTGGAATATATGCAATATAAACGGCCAGTGGTATCACTTTGATTTCTATAAGCATTCCAGAGGAAACTATGTTTGCTTCATGCAGACCGAGGGCCAGGTAAAGGCTATGGAAGCTGATTTGAATAAGAGCTTTTATTTCTATGATCTGCCGGAGGGCTTGCCCGAAAGATCTGAGGAAAAGGTATATAACGGCTATATGGAAAGATGGATAACTGAGCCGGAGCTGACCCTCAGCAAGCAGGATATTCTCAATAAGCTGCAGGAATTAAAGGAATTATACCCGTCCGGAAAATACTGGAATAATGGTGGTGTGACGGATACACCCTGTGAACACAAGACCTCCACTTCCACCTGTAACCGCTACATCAGTATCATAAACAATGTTTATGTCCACGGAGCAGGAGGACGCCAGTGTCTGGGCTTCGGCAACCTCTTAAGCGATGAAATCTTTGGCAAAGATACCGGAGTATATGCCTTCACCAATTTCGATGACCTGAAGGTAGGCGACCTCTTCAGAATCATGGTGAAGCCTGACAATAGCGGCATTATTTACCATACGGCCATGATTATCGAAAAGCATGCCGACTACGTGCTGGTAGCAGAGGTAAACTACGACTTCCAGACCTGCAAAATCAGGTGGGGCGGCAAATACACCAAGTCCTATCTGGAGGCCCGCGGCACCTGGTACATCTCCCGCGAATACAATCTCATCGAATGAGGTTGTTTGCTCTCGCTCCACTAGAAAAATCATTTTAGAAGTCCGACACAGCCACTCGTAATCAAATACACGTGCTAAGTTATTAATTATCGGCTCTTGCTTTGGCGACCTCATAAAACAAGTGAGATTCGCAAACAAATTCTAAGGCAAGGTGCTTTCCGTGCAAGTCGGCCGCAAAACTCGCTTCGCTCAAACAGTTGCGGCCTTAACACCAAAGGGGCCCCTCAATCCCCTTTGCTCTTGCACGTATGCGCCCCTTTCGCCTTGAATTTGTAATTGCTTTCTCAAATTGTTTTAAATCGGCCGCCATAAGACTCGAGCCGATAATTTTATGTATTGAAGTCGTGCATTTGCTTCCGAGCGTCTATGCCTGACCCCGAAAATCACTTTACGTCGTTCCGCTATGATACTACGGAGCGGAATGAAGTCGACGTCCTTTACGGTCGGCGCAGGCGGACGGCGCCGACCACAACTATAAGGGCAAAAAAATAAGGCTCGCGAGGACAGATGAACCGAGAGAAAAAATTTGATAAAGACTTTACTATTTCTTGACTAAGGTGCTCATAGTATAAAGGAAGAGGAAGGGGCACAACTGTTTGAACGAAGCGCTTCATATATCTGAGCCTGTGTGAGATTACTGCGCGTAGTGAGTTTATGACAAAGGGGAGTAGCAGCCGAAGGCTGAGG
>JAZUHR010000080.1:0-2744 GCA_045641825.1 Lachnospiraceae bacterium | reverse complement strand
GTTTATTTTCTGCAAAATTAAAACAAATATCAGATAGTTCTTTCCTAGCCATTTGAATCTTTGTTGTGTTCGGTTTTGTCCCTACGTATTCAATTAACTGTTCTAAACATCTTTTCCATAATTCGGTATCTGCAATAATTAGTCCATCCGTTGAGCCTATCATGAAATTCCTAGTGTCCGTTCTATCCCCCTCAATAACTGATGAAAGGATGCTTCTGGCAAGCAATCCAATATAGAACATCGACTCCCCTTCACTATAGGTTATGTCAGCCAATTTCGTTCCAATTGCCGCTATCTCATCCGTTGCAACCGAAAACAAAGTATTTATTTGCTTTTCATTAGCACATTCTTTTTTAAAGTTTTCAATAGCACGCAAATCATAGTCCGGCTGCTTATTTTTTCGATGTACAAAACCATTTTTACCTGACTCATCGATACAATCAAAAATGCCATGGTGAGATGCAATGGCAAATCCAATAAGTTCAGCCGTTAAATCATCTATGCTTGAACCATCACCATGATTTTTCATCAAATAATTGCACCCGGCAAACGAATGAATAATCGCCCCTCTATTTACCGGTTCACCAATCGCTGCCTCAGTAATATACACATCAAATTCTTCAGTGAACTTACCAACATCATGCAACAATCCTGCAAGATATGATGTTTCACCCAGCCCAATTGCTTCCATGCGTTCTTTTGCAATTTCTGCCGTATTTACGCAATGCTCTTTGCCGCTTTGAATTTTACCCTCACTATCTATATGTGCTTTATACACTGACTCACCTCATGCATTCACAAAAGTTTTACATTTTTAAATCTTTTTCAATCTAGGCCTTTTACAACTACATTGTAGCATCCTGTATGGGACAAAAATGGGACAATGACCTCTTTTCCGGAAAGAAATCTTTTCCGGAAACATTTTCATATTGACCTTTTCAAAATTTGTTTACCAATCGCCATTAGTGTCTACCTTCTCCCGCCCCGGAAATTCGCCAAAAGATATTCCCCTATCCCTCCAGGAGTTGCTCCAGAAGCAGCATGTTTTCAGTGGAATGCTCCAGTTCCCTGGAATACTTGTGTAGGATTTCCGCCTGCTCGGCGATTGTAAGTGCCTCCCCCTTCTCGTAAAAGGCATACGCCCACAGCATTTTCACCATACATGCCCCGTACACTGCCTGGGCCGCCATAGAGTAGATGTACTCATCGTACACTGCACCGCACATATAGGTGAATGCAAAGTAATAAAGTATATTTTCGCACTTTAACTGCCAGTCGGGATGAGCATTGTGAAAGGCCTCCATATCGACTATTTTTTCGATAAATATGGCTCTTTCAGCCGCTTCACATATCCTTCTGAAGTCATCATCCAGCGGCTCCAGCTCGTAGAGGAGCCTTAAGTAATTACGGCTCATCATATCGATTTCTGTATTCGGCCCCGGATCCAGTCCATCCATAGAGTCCTGGGCATCCCGCATAAGGCGCAAAATATCCCCGCATTTTTCCACAAAGCTCCGCTCCTTCGATGCGATTATGGCAAAGACCTCTTTTCTGCACTCTAGAAGCGCCTGATACATCCCGGGATCAAAATCGGAAAATTCCTCCGGTCTGTCCTGCTCTTCATCAGTCTCCTCGGAAAAAGAAAAGAGCTGCTTTCTTTTTAAAAGTGCTTCCGATACCACAGGGCAGGACACAGACAGACTGTATTCTCTGACTCCAAAGAACTCTTCTATGTGCCTGGGGTAAAGCCTGCAGGTATCACAAAGGGCCGTCTCATCTTTTTCACAGATCATTTCGCACAGACCGTCCGGTCTAAGGAATGCGCAGTCCTTGTTGGCCGCCTGCTTAAAGCATTCCTCAGAAAAGTCTACCCGATTTCTTATAAAATCATCTTCTCTGTACTTAGAAAGACTATCCTCATCTATCACTATCAGCCAGCCGCTGCAGCAGGTAGCCGGGCACTTGTCCGCTATGCATTTGAATGTTTTGTATCCGTCCAGATAACGTCTTATCATATTCACCTCATAAATATTTAAGGATCCGCCTGACTTTTTCTCTATCATTAAAATATACCGGCAGCGCCGCTAAATCAAGCGTACACTTCCGGTATTTTTATTTATTCCATAAACGCACGGTTAAAATTCTTCTTGCCGCGCTTTACTACGAGGCCGTCGCCCTTGAATTCATCTACTGTAAAGGTCTTCTTGAAGTCTGTGACCTTTTCATCAGCTACGGAAACACCACCCTGCTCTACATTACGTCTGCCCTCTGATCTGTTGGCTACAAGGCCTGTCTTAACCAGAAGGGAAACGATATCGATAGCACCGTCTGTGAAGTCCTCAGCGGAAAGTGCTGTGGATGGCATATTGGCAGCATCGCCTGCGCCTGAGAAAAGTGCCTTTGCTGCTGCATCAGCCTTCTGTGCTTCTTCCTCACCGTGAACCATCTTGGTCAGCTCAAATGCAAGGATTTCCTTGGCTTTGTTGAGCTGTGCACCTTCCCAGGTAGCCATATCACGAATCTGCTCCATAGGCAGGAATGTCAGGAGCTTGATGCACTTAAGTACATCTGCGTCATCTACATTTCTCCAGTACTGGTAGAAATCGAAAGGAGAAGTCTTATTGGCATCCAGCCATACAGCGTTACCTGCAGTCTTACCCATCTTTTTACCGTTGGAGTCGGTAAGAAGGGTGATGGTCATAGCGTGTGCGTCCTTACCCAGCTTTCTTCTGATAAGTTCGGTA
>JAZUHR010000079.1:0-2203 GCA_045641825.1 Lachnospiraceae bacterium | reverse complement strand
CGAAGCGGAAGGGGCTATGAATGTTTTTCTCAAGGCCTGCAAATAGTTTCATTTCAGCAAACAGAAGACTCTACTGTAAATAGTTTCATTTCTGCAAATAGTTTCAATTTTCTTATCTCTATATACTAAATGATTGACTTTTTCCCGCGTGAATGTTACAATCAACAAGAATTGTGTTTTATAACAAAAATATCGGAATGAATAAAATTCGACAGCGAATAGGAAAGGGTATTTTATGAAAGAGAAGTTACTTAATGAGTTCGAGAGTGTATTTGGCGGTACAGAGGATGCGAGAGTTTTCTTTGCTCCGGGCAGAGTTAACCTGATTGGTGAGCATACAGATTATAATGGCGGTCACGTTTTCCCATGTGCACTTACTATCGGTACATACGCAGTAGCCAGAAAGAATGGCATGGACACTTGCAGATTTTACTCTATGAATTTTGAGGATCAGGGCATTCATGCAGTTTCTCTGGATGAACTTGAATATGATAAGGAAGAGTATGACTGGGCCAATTACCCTATGGGCGTTATCTCCATGCTGAACGAGAATGAGACTAAGGTAGACGAGGGTATTGATATGCTGGTATTCGGTAATATCCCAAATTCCTCCGGTCTTTCTTCATCTGCCAGCCTTGAGGTGCTGACCTGCTTTGCCTGTCGTGAACTTTTCGGCTTCGACATGAGTTTTATCGATATGGCCCTTCTTTCACAGAAGGCAGAAAATCAGTTTATCGGCGTTAATTGCGGTATTATGGATCAGTTCGCTATCGCCATGGGTAAGAAGAACAATGCGATTTTCCTGGATACAGCCACACTTCAGTATGAATATGCACCGATAGAACTGGAGGGCGCCAAGATTGTTATTACCTGCTCCAACAAGAAGCGTGGACTGGGAGATTCCAAGTATAATGAGAGACGCTCCGAGTGCGAGACTGCTCTTGCCAAGATTCAGACAGTTAAAGATATTAAAGCTCTCGGTGAGCTCAACGAAGCTGAATTCGAGGAAGTAAAGAGTGTTATTGACGACGAAGTGAAGACCCGTCGTGCCAAGCATGCCGTATATGAGAATATGAGAACTGTTCGCGCTGTAGAGGCTCTCAAGGCAAATGATATAAAGACCTTCGGTTCCCTTATGAATGATTCCCACACATCTCTTCGTGACGACTACGAGGTTACGGGAATAGAACTTGATACCATCGTTGAAAATGCATGGCTGGTTCCGGGTGTAATCGGTGCACGTATGACAGGAGCCGGCTTCGGTGGCTGTACAGTAGCTATCGTTAAGGATGAGCATGTAGATGAATTCATCAAAACAGTTGGTGAGAAATACCTTGAAAAAATCGGCTATTCCGCTGACTTCTATGTAGTAGAGATTGGTGACGGCCCTGTAGAACTGTAAATATAAGAAAACCATATAGACTTATATCAATATCTTTAATAAATCAGGAGGAATTTTTATAAAATTTCTCTTGGTTTTTTTTGGCGGTTTGATATAGTGCGTTTAAGTGAAGTGTGTTTTAAAAACGATTTTATTTTTACTAGTCCGAAAAATTACGAAAATTATATAGAGTTTACGTAGCAGAAAATATCAAAAATTCGTATAGTATTTCGTTGTAAAATGTAAGTAAAATATTTATTTGAAGAAAGTAGGAGATGGATTATGAGAGAAATTAAGTGGTCACTTTCTTTTGTGGGAACGAGAATATGGGAACTCATATCTGCGTGGGTACTGGACCTGGTGAATATAGGCCTTCTGGTGGTTGAGCCGCTTATTATGAAAAAAATAATAAACGACTATCTTATTCCTCTTTTTGAGGACTCATCTGTGCCTACAAAGGACGTTTTGGATGCTATTTTGCCATTGCTTATGATAGCACTTGGCATTATTGTTTTCAGAATGGTTATCAAGTTTGTTTCCAATGTGCAGAGAGACGATGCTGCTCTGGTGGCGGTTACCAAAATCAGAAAAGATATCTATGAAAAGCTTGGCAAGCAGAGCAGAAGCTTTTTCATGAATAACCGTTCAGGTGACCTTATCAATAAGTGTACCGGCGATATCGAAATGATCCGTCACTTCGTGGCCTGGGTCAGCTATTCCATGTTCGAAAGTATTGTCATGGTGGTGGTAGTACTTAGTGTATTTTTCGCTATCAGCTGGAAATTTACCCTTTGCCTGCTGGCTATGTCCCCTATTGCTTTT
>JAZUHR010000078.1:0-4522 GCA_045641825.1 Lachnospiraceae bacterium | reverse complement strand
CATCACCGGTAAGGAATTCATGGATATCTACAGACGTCTTAAGGGCATCGATGAAAACGGTAATCCTGTAAGCCGGACAGAGGAAAATGGCACAGAAGAAACTCCTGCATCCGATGAAGCAGCAGAGGGTAGCAATTCATCCGATGAAGTAGCAGAGGGTAGCAATTCATCCGATGAAGCTTCAGATGGCGTAATACTTGAACTGTCCGGTAATTCTGAACAAAATAGCGACTGATGGAATTTAATTTAGAAGAAGAGATAAAAAAACTGCCGGAAAAACCCGGAGTTTACATAATGCATAATTCATCCGACGAGATTATCTACGTCGGTAAGGCTGTCGTACTCAAAAACAGGGTGCGACAGTATTTTCGTGAGAATAAACAGCATACTCCCAAGGTGAAAAAAATGGTAAGCCAGGTGGCCTGGTTTGAGTATATTGTAGTAGCCTCCGAAGCGGAAGCGTTAATTTTGGAATGTAATCTCATAAAAGAGCACAGGCCCAAATACAATACCATGCTTAAGGACGATAAGCATTACCCCTATATCAAAATCACCACCAATGAGAAGTATCCCCGTATTTTAATGGCCAGGGAAAGAAAGAAGGACAGTGCCAGATATTTTGGACCCTATACATCGGGAGAAGCGGTTCACGACACCATTGATTTGCTGAAAAAGATTTATGATATCAGATCCTGCAGCACTTTTCTTAATGGGGGAAAGGTAAATGACAGACCCTGCCTTTATCACTCCATGGGAAGATGCCCTGCACCCTGTCAGGGAAATGTGGATCCCAAGGCTTACGGGGCCCAGGTGGAGAAGTGCGTGAATTTCCTTAACGGGCACTACGATGAGGTTATATCGGGCCTTAGGGAAAGCATGCAGAAACTGGCTGAGGAAATGGAATTTGAGCGGGCTGCCGAAACAAGAGACTTGATTGCTTCCGTAATGAGACTGGATCAGGCCCAGAAGGCTGATGAGTGCGACAATAACGATAGAGATGTTCTGGGAGTATTTAAGGGGGCTACTTCCGCGGTGGTTTCCTGCTTTTTCATAAGAGAGGGCAAGCTTATCGGCCGCGACAATTTCCATCTTACCCATGTGGAAAATGATACTGATGCGGAAATTATGGCTTCATTTATAAATCAGTATTACTCAGGCACGCCTCACGTACCTAAGGAAATATATATATCAACGGAACTGCCGGCAGAAGAAAACGAGGCGATTTCCGGATTTTTATCAGGGCTCAGAGGGCATAAGGTATCCATATATACACCTCAAAAGGGAGAAAAAAAGCGGCTTATTGAAATGGCTGTGGAAAATGCCCGCATGACCTTTGATCATGACGATCTGAAATTAAAGAGGGCAGAGGACAGGACTACAGGGGCTCTTAACGAAATAAAGGACTTGCTTAACCTGCCGGAATTATATAGAATAGAGTCCTATGATATTTCCAATACTCAGGGCTTCGAAAATGTTGCATCCATGGTGGTTTTTGAGGGTGGCAGGCCTAAAAAATCGGATTATCGCCGTTTTAAAACCAGGACCATTACGGGAGCGGACGACTACGGCAGCATGAAGGAAGTGCTGACACGTCGTTTTGAACATGGCCTTAGGGAAAAGGAAAAGCAGGAAGGTAAGGGAAATGATTCTTTTGTAAGATTTCCGGATCTACTGCTTATAGACGGTGGCCGAGGACAGGTAAATTCAGTTCTCGACGTGGTGAGGTCGCTGGGGCTTACCATACCTGTGTGCGGCATGGTAAAGGACGATCGGCACAGGACCAGAGGGCTTTGGTACGAAGACCGGGAGGTGGCGATAGATACCACATCTGAGGGCTTTCATCTGGTGACCAGAATTCAGGATGAGACACATAGATTCGCCATAACCTATCACAGAAATCTGCGGGGCAAGGCGCAGACACATTCCATACTGGATGATATTCCGGGGATTGGTGAGAAGCGCAGAATCGAACTTATGAGGCATTTTGACAGTCTGAATGACCTGCGGAAAGCAAGTATAGAAGAGCTTTGCGAGATTCCCGGCATGAATATAACTGCCGCTTCCAGTATAAAGAAATTTTTGGAAGAGCATAAATAAAAGCTTTGCGGCTATCAAGCAGCCGTTATATAGAGAGGAGCATGTATGTATTCAGTAACCCTTGAAAAACTTCAGAATTCCATGGGACTTAAGTACTTAACCCCTGAGATTGAGCTTAAGGACAGAGTGGTATCTGAAATGGAGGTTAATCGTCCGGCCCTGCAGCTGGCAGGCTTCTACGATTTCTTCAATTTTGAAAGATTGCAGATTATCGGACAGGTTGAAATTGCATTTATGGACCAGATGGAGGATAAAGGGCTGGAGGTTATGAGAAAGCTTATGAACTTCAAAATCCCGGCTATTATTTTCTGCAGAAGCTATGAGATTACAGACGCGGTGAAAAAGGTAGCCGAGGAAAACGGAGTGCCGCTTTTTTCAACGGATAAAAGTACCTCTGAATTCATGGGGGAAGTTATCAGATGGCTCAAGGTGGAGCTGGCTCCCAGAATTGCGATTCATGGCGTTCTTGTAGATGTTTACGGCGAGGGAATCCTGATTACAGGCGAATCCGGTATTGGTAAATCCGAGGCTGCTCTGGAGCTGATTAAAAGAGGACACCGACTGGTAGCGGATGACGTGGTGGAAATCAAGAAGGTGAGCGATGTCACCCTCATTGGTACCGCACCCGCCATTACCAAGCATCTTATCGAGCTGCGAGGCATCGGTATTATAGATGTAAAAAATCTTTTCGGTGTTGAATCTGTTAAGGAAACCCAGCAGATTGACCTGGTTATCCGTTTGGAGGATTGGAATAAAGAAAAGGAATACGACCGTATGGGCCTGGAGGAGAAGTACACAGAGTACCTGGGAAATAAGGTGGTGTGCCATGATCTTCCTATCCGTCCCGGACGTAATCTGGCTATTATCGTTGAGTCTGCTGCGGTTAACCACAGACAGAAGAAGATGGGCTACAATGCAGCTCAGGAGCTTTACAAAAGAGTTACCAACAATATTATGAATGGTGGCAAGGATACAAATACAACTAATTTTTAAAAAATAAGGAAGGTAGAAGTATGAAGTATATTTTTGGTTCCGATATCGGCGGCACAACAGTTAAGCTGGGACTTTTTACAAATGAGGGAGAGCTCCTGGAGACCTGGGAAATTAAGACTGACAGATCAAACGGCGGTATGAATGTGCCGGAGGATATTAAGAATGCAATTTTTGCCAAGATGGAAGAAAAGGGCATTGCAAAGGCAGATGTGCTGGGACTCGGAATCGGTGTTCCCGGACCTGTAAAGGGTGACGGTACCGTACTTAAATGTGCAAATCTGGGCTGGGATATTTTCAACGTAAACGAGCTTTTCACCAAGCTCTGCGGCTTCCCATGCAAGGCAGCAAATGATGCCAATGTAGCGGCCCTGGGTGAATACTGGCAGGGCGGCGGTAAGGGCCTGGAGAACATTATGATGGTTACTCTTGGTACCGGCGTAGGCGGTGGCCTTATTTTAGACGGAAAAATTGTTGCAGGCGTACATGGCGGTGCAGGCGAAATCGGTCATATCAGAGTAAATGACGAAGAGACACGTATCTGTGGCTGCGGTGGCCATGGTCATTTGGAGCAGTATGCCAGCGCTACAGGCGTAGCATACCTGGCCAAGGCTGCAGGCATGGGTGAAGTTACAGCGAAGGATGTTTTTGATAAGGCAAAGGCAGGAGACAAGGTGGCTGTTTCCGTAATCGAGGAAATGGCTGAAAAGCTTACTCTGGCCCTTTCACATGTAGCAGCATCTGTGGATGTGGAGGCTTTCGTAATCGGTGGTGGTGTTTCCAAGGCAGGAGATATCCTTATTGATGCCCTTAAGCGTCACTATGGTCCAAATCTTCTGAATGCCCTTCAGATGACAGAATTCAGACTGGCTACTCTTGGAAATCTTGCAGGTATTTATGGCTGTGCTTGTATGATGAAGGATGAGAAATGACAGACGAAAAACGTTTGACAATGTTGGAAGAATTAAGAAAAATTCTTCCGGATGTTGACATCTCCCTAGAGGAAGCATTGAGCAGGCATACCTCCTTCAAAATAGGCGGCCCGGCTACATTTTTTGTTACAGTGGGAGATGCGGAGGATTTATCAGCGGTAGTAACCTTATGCAGAAAAGAAAATGTGGGTTATTACCTGGTAGGAAACGGAAGCAATCTCCTGGTGGCTGATGAAGGCTTTGACGGCGTGATTATTAAGCTCGGCGGGGGCCTGGCGGCGATTACAATAAAAGATGAGATAAATGAAGGTACGGGACTGATTACTGCAGGTGCAGGGGCCAGTCTTACGGCCCTTTCCGTCTTTGCGGCCAGAAAGGGCTTTACGGGACTGGAATTTGCCTATGGAATTCCCGGTACAGTGGGCGGCGGAGTATTTACAGCTTTATCCCTCAGCAAACATCCTTGTAGCTACAAAGAAGGATTTTGAAACCAAGAACCGAAA
>JAZUHR010000077.1:0-5920 GCA_045641825.1 Lachnospiraceae bacterium | reverse complement strand
GCCACCGACTCCACTTCCTTGATGTCGATAGGAGTAGCAGCGAAATTGAAGTCCATAAGTGTACGAAGGTAGCCTGTCTCCTCTCTGTCCACCATAGCAGTGTACTGCTTAAACTTCTTGTAGTCGCCCTCTCTGGTAGACATCTGCAGCATATGGATGGTCTGTGGATTGTATCTGTGCTGCTCACCGCCGCTTCTGGCCTTGTGGCGTCCCAGGGAGTCCAGAGTCTTATCTGTAGAAAGTCCCAGGGGGTCAAATGCCTTGGAATGCTGAGCATCGGTGTTTCTGCCGATGTCATTTATGTCAATACCGCCTATACGTGAAACTGTACCCGAGAAGTACTTGTCCACTACGGATGAGTCAATACCCAGCACCTCAAAAATTCTGGAGCCCTGATAGGACTGAATGGTGGAAATACCCATCTTGGAAGCAATTTTTACGATACCGGATATGATAGACTTGTCATAGTCCGCAGAAGCTGCATAGTAGTCCTTCTGAATCAGGCCGTCTTCAATAAGCTGTGCTATGGATGCATGAGCAAGATATGGGTTTACAGCGCTGGCACCGAAGCCCAGGAGTGTGGCAAAATGGTGTACCAGTCTGGGCTCACCTGTCTCCATGATAATGGACATAGCCATACATTTTTTTGTACGTACCAGATGGCTGTGAACAGTAGCTACTGCCAGAAGTGACGGAATAGCCACGTGGTTTTCGTCCACTCCTCTGTCGGACAGAATAAGGATAGTGGTGCCATCCTTATAAGCCTTATCTACATCTACGCAGAGGCGGTCAAGGGCTCTGTCCATAGGTGTACTCTTGTAAAAAAGTGTGGATACCTTTTCCACCTTGAGTCCCGGCTTATTGAGCTTCTGGATTTTAAGCATATCCAGATCTGAAAGAATAGGATTCTTAATCTTAAGTACATTACAGTTTTCAGGCTTTTCTGAGAGGAGGTCACCGCTCTTTCCTACATATACCGTGGTGGCTGTAACGATTTTTTCACGTACGGCATCAATAGGCGGATTGGTTACCTGGGCGAAAAGCTGCTTGAAATAATAGAAAAGAGGCTGATACTCCTTGGAAAGAGCCGCAATAGGGGTATCGATACCCATGGCACCGATATGCTCGGCCCCTGTAAGGGCCATAGAGCCTATCTCCTCCTTGTAGTCCTCGTATTCATAGCCGAAAGCCTTCTGTAAGCGTGTAAGCTGCTCTCCCTTAACAGAAGGGATTCGCTGATTGGGTATCTGAAGGTCGGAAAGGCTGATAAGATTTGCATCCAGCCACTCACCGTATGGCTCGCGGGAAGCGTAGATTTCCTTAAGGTCCGAATCGTTAACAATCTTCTTTTTCTTAAGGTCCACCAGCAACATCTTGCCGGGGTGGAGACGTTCCTTTTTCAGGATATGATCCTCAGGCAGATCCAGTACACCTACCTCGGAGGAAAGAATCAGTCTGCCGTCGTCCATAATATAGTATCTGGAAGGTCTGAGTCCGTTTCTGTCCAGGATGGCTCCCATTACGTCACCATCTGAGAAAAGAATGGAGGCCGGACCGTCCCATGGCTCCATCATGGTAGCGTAATACTGGTAGAAATCACGCTCCTTCTGGGATATTGTATCATTGTGCTCCCATGGCTCGGGGATCAGCACCATAGCTGCCAGAGCGGGCTCCATACCGCCCATAATCATGAATTCCAGGGCATTGTCCAGCATAGCGGAGTCGGAGCCCTCTGTAGAGATTATAGGCAGAATTTTGGAGAGATCCTCATCGGTAAAGCAGACAGCCTGCATGGTCTCCTCACGGGCCAGCATTTTGTCCACGTTGCCGTGGATGGTATTGATTTCGCCGTTATGAACGATGTATCTGTTGGGGTGGGCACGCAGCCAGCTGGGATTGGTATTGGTAGAAAATCTGGAGTGTACCAGAGCCAGCGCTGACTCGTAATCACTGTCCTGAAGGTCAGCAAAAAAGGTACGGAGCTGCCCTACCAGAAACATACCCTTATATACTATGGTTCTGCAGGAAAGAGAAGGCACGTAAGTATTCTCATTGGAATGCTCAAATACACGACGTACCACATAAAGCTTTCTGTCAAAATCCAGATCTGTCACTGCGCTCTCAGGTCTCTTGATAAAGGCCTGCATGATAACAGGGCAGGATGCCAGAGCCTTGGGGCCTAAAACATCCGGAATTACAGGCACCTTTCTCCATCCCAGCAGTGTCAGTCCTTCCTTCTGAAGGATAATTTCAAACATCTTTATGGCCTGGCTGCGCTTAAGCTCGTTTTCCGGGAAGAAAAACTGACCTACGGCATACTCTCTGGTACGGCCGATTTCGAAGCCCAGGGCCTTGCAGGCCTTCTTGAAAAATTTATGGGGTATCTGAGTCAAAATACCTACACCGTCACCTGTCTTGCCTTCGCCGTCCTTACCTGCACGGTGTTCCAGGTTTTCAACGATACTTAAGGCATCCGCTACTACAGCATGGCTCTTCTTGCCTTCGATATTCACGATGGCGCCGATACCGCAGTTATCATGTTCAAAGCTTGGCTCATATAATGTATTTTGAATTCTCTGTTGGCTATCTTCCATTTTTCTACTCCTTGTTTTTAGGATGTCCGTCGGGGTTATTGTCCGGACGCGCCGTAATTACTAAGTACTCTGGCGGAAGGATCGTTTACATTACAGCCCTCCCAGGATTTATTGGGCATCCAGAAGTCCTTGACCATTTCAGCCTGTCCCTTGTAATACTCCTCGAAAATCTCTCTGTACATCAGGGATTCCTTGGTAAAAGGTGTGGCGAAGTCGTACTTTTTACACCTTTCAGCAAATTCCGCGTCGCTGTACTTGGCTTCAGCCTCTGCCTTCAGGTAATCCACCATGGAATGACCTACTGCATCGGAAAAGGCTGCTTTTTCACGCATCAGAATGCTTTCAGGCAGGTAGTCTCCCACGAAGGCTTTTCTGAGCAGGTATTTACCCTTGTTGTACTTATTTAACTTCATCTCAGGATCAATGCTCATTACATATTGCACGAAATCCAGGTCGCCGAAGGGCACTCTGGCCTCCATGGAGTTGACGCTGATGCAACGGTCGGCGCGAAGTACATCGTACATGTACAGTTCCTTCACACGCTTTACTGCTTCCTCCTGGAAGGCCGCAGCACTCGGAGCAAAGTCTGTATATTTGTAGCCGAAGATCTCATCGGAAATCTCACCGGTCATAAGCACTCTCACATCCGTAGTCTCGTGGATAGCTTTGCAGATCAGGTACATACCGATGGATGCACGAATCGTAGTAATATCGTAGGTGCCCAGGATGCTGATAACCGTAGGCAAAGCCTTAATTACGTCATCCTTGGTAATGATAATCTCTCTGTGGTCACTGCCTATAAAATCAGCCACTTCCTTTGCATACTTAAGGTCGATAGCATCTGTGCTCATACCGATGGCAAAGGTGCGAATAGGCTTCTCAAGGAGCTTGGCAGACACTGCGCATACCAGTGAAGAGTCCAGACCACCGGAAAGGAGGAAGCCCACAGGAGTGTCGGAATCCAGTCTCTTCTCGATGCCCGCCACCAGCTTGTCATGGATGTTCTCACATACCTCGTCAAGGGGTGCCTTGGTGTACTCAAATACCTCTGTAATATCTCTGTAGCAGGTAAATTTTCCGTCTGCGTAATAGTATCCCGGAGGGAAAGGAAATACCTTATCTACTATGCCCATCAGGTTCTTGGCCTCGCTGGCAAAAATAATGGTCTCACCCTTATAGCCGTAGAAAAGAGGTCTGATACCGATAGGGTCACGGGCTGCCAGCAACTGATCCTTTTCACCGTCATATATAATGCAGGCATACTCGGCATCCAGCATTTTGAACATTTCCACGCCGTACTTTTCATAGAGAGGAAGCAGGACCTCACAGTCCGACTCACTCATGAATGTGTAGGAGGATTTGAGTTCCTCTTTGATTTTTCTGAAGCCGTATATCTCTCCGTTACATACAACAGCATTTTTCTTATAGTTAAAGGGCTGCATACCGCTTTCTGAGATACCCATGATACTAAGCCTCTGAAAGCCTAAATAAGCATCCTTATACTGCTCTACTCTCTCCATATCGGGGCCTCTGGAAATAGTCTTTTCCAGCCCCCTGAGGAACTCCTCTTTGGTGATATCCTCACCCTTGCAACCCATTATTGAACACATATTATTTGTCTCCCTTTTTTATTCGTATGATTTCCCCTACGGGTTCATTCCCATAAGCAAAAAAAGAGCGACAAAAGACATCTGTCGACGTCTTTGTCGCTTTAACTTGCTAAACATTGTATACAAGTATGCACTTTTTGTCAACACTTTTTTGCAATAAAAAGCGACAAAAAAAGCAGTAAGCACCAATATCTTTTGATGCTTACTGCATATCTTTATTTTATTCTTAAATTTTATTCAACATCCTGAAGAGCTGCGAAGTCCTCTTCACCTGTTCTGATCTTAACGACCTTTTCAACAGGATATACGAAGATCTTGCCATCGCCGATGTGACCTGTATAAAGAGCTCTCTTTGCAGCTGCAATTACGGACTCTACAGGGATCTTGGATACTACTACTTCTACCTTTACCTTTGGAAGGAGGGTAACATCCATCTCTACGCCTCTGTATCTCTCGCCGGCACCCTTCTGTACGCCACAGCCCATTACCTGAGTTACAGTCATACCTGTTACGCCCAGATCATTCAGAGCCTTCTTCAAGCCATCATACATAGAGAGCTTGGCAATAATAACCACCTTGTTGATACCTGTAGCAGGAAGCGGATTTACAACAGGAACTGCGTGGTCACGAGCCACCTCAGATGCTTTTTCATAATCATCTGTGCCCAGAGATGTATTTTCATTGATATCCATAGTCATGGTGTTGGAAATATCCATGATGGAGAAGCCTGCGTAAGCGCTTGGAAGGCCATGCTCTGTAGCATCGAGACCTACAATCTCCTCTTCCTCTGTTACTCTGAGACCGAAGATAGCCTTGATTACAAAGAAAGCGATTGTAATGGTGATTGCGGTCCATGCAAGTACTGCTACCATACCCAGAATCTGAATGCCCAGAAGCTTAGCCCCGCCGCCGTAGAAAAGACCTGTCATAACATCACCGTTGCTATCAGCAATGCTGTAGCCTGGTGCGCTTGTAGTAGCAAAAAGACCAACTGCGATAGTACCCCAGATACCGTTCAGGAAGTGAACTGCTACAGCACCTACAGGGTCATCAATATGAAGAACATTATCCAGGAACCATACACCGAGGCAAACCAGGAGACCTGAAACAGCACCGATGATGATAGCGCCTGTAGCATCTGTAACATCACAAGGAGCTGTAATAGCTACCAGGCCTGCCAGAGAAGCATTGAGACACATGGAGATATCAGGCTTACCGAACTTAATCCAGGTGAATACCATACATACTACTGTGGCAATAGCAGGAGCAATTGTAGTAGTTACAAATACAGAACCCAGCTGATCAAGACTTGTACATGCAGCACCGTTAAAGCCGTACCAGCCCAGCCAGAGAATGAATACACCCAGTGCACCGATAGGAAGGTTATGGCCTGGGAAAGCGTTTACCTTCTTTACCTTGCCCTTCTCGTCCTTAATGAATTTACCGATACGTGGTCCCAGAATAGCAGCACCGATAAGAGCAGCTGTACCACCTACCATATGAATAGCTGTAGAACCTGCAAAATCATGGAAGCCCATATCTGAAAGCCAGCCGTCACCCCAAATCCAGTGAGCCTCAATAGGGTAAATAACTGCTGAAATCACAGCTGAATATACGCAGTAGGAAAGGAACTTGGTACGCTCTGCCATAGCACCGGAAACGATAGTGGCAGTAGTCGCACAGAATACCAGGTTAAATACGAAATTGGACCAGTCA
>JAZUHR010000076.1:0-12735 GCA_045641825.1 Lachnospiraceae bacterium | reverse complement strand
GGCGGTGCCCTGCACAGAGCTATCCACGGAGTGATACACCTGATTTCGGATCATGCAAAGAGAGCGGATATTCCTGTCAGATTTGCAGCCTGCAAGGCTATCGAAGGAGACTCGCTGGTATTAAAGCAGTTATCCCTGGACGAAAACGAAAGCGATATGCTGGAGCATATCGTATCTCAGATGGAAAAGGAAGGCGGCCTGGACCGAAGTGCGGCAGTCGCAGCCATGAGATATGATTTTATCAATAAGGTCTGTGACGCCACTGTCATCAGGCCCAAGGAAAGTAAGGAGAGGGTGAGAAGTGAGCGAATAGACCGCTTCCTTACCGGTAAATACACTGCCATTCCTGCTTTCATACTCATTATGTGTGCTGTGTTTTTCCTGACCTTTAACGTGATAGGAGCTTTCCTGCAAGGTGTGCTGGAGCAGGGAATAGACCTGCTTACGGAGGTCGTGGATAAGGGACTTACGGACCTTAATGTGAATCCGGTACTGCACAGTCTGGTAATTGACGGTATTTTCGAGGGCGTGGGCTCAGTGCTCAGCTTCCTGCCTATTATCGTTACACTCTTTTTCTTCCTGTCACTCCTAGAGGACAGCGGCTATATCGCCAGAGTGGCCTTTTTTATGGATAAGCTCCTTAGAAAAATCGGACTCTCCGGCCGAAGCATAGTGCCCCTTCTCATAGGCTTTGGATGTACGGTACCGGCAGTAATGGCTACCCGCACCCTTCCTTCGGAGCGAGACAGAAAAATGACCATCATTCTGACACCTTTCATGTCCTGTACGGCTAAACTTCCCATCTACGCCTTTTTCGTAGATGCCTTTTTCCCCAAAAAAGGCGGCTTCATCATGACTGGACTCTACCTGCTGGGCATCTTGGTAGGTATCGGAATGGCGAAATTCTACAAACTTACAATGTTTAAAGGTGAGGCGGTACCATTCGTAATGGAATTGCCCAACTATCGTTTACCTGCACCCAAGAGTGTAGGGCAGCTTCTCTGGGAGAAGTCCAAGGATTTCCTGAAGAAAGCATTCTCCATCATTTTCATAGCGACGGTAGTAGTATGGGCGCTGCAGACCTTTGATTTCAGACTGAATGTGGTAGAGGATTCCGGTGACAGCATTCTGGCTATACTGGCGGGCTTCCTGGCACCTCTTATGAAGCCGTTGGGATTAAATGACTGGCGCATATGTACATCACTGATTTCCGGCGTTATAGCCAAGGAATCGGTGGTGTCCACCATGGAAATTCTTTTCGCAGGTCAGATGACCACCATTATGACCGGCCTTTCAGCAGCGACTATGCTGGTGTTCAGCCTTCTTTATACTCCATGCGTAGCGGCCATAGCATCCGTAAAGCGGGAATTGGGACACAAGGCAGCGGTGAAGCTGGTGCTCTGGCAGTGCTTTGTGGCATGGCTTGTGGCTTTTCTGGTGCATTCCGTAGGAATGTTATTTTAGGAGGATGAAAGGAGAAAGCAAGGGAGGTTATACGAGAGAATATGAGTGCTGCTGACATTGTGATTCTTATAATACTTGCTGTACTGCTGGGGATCGCCGGCTACTTCGCCTTTTCCGGGAAGGGGCACGGCTCCTGCTGTGACGGCAATGATAATAAAAAAATGAGTGGCTGCGACGGGAATTGCGCCAATTGCCACAGACATTGAAAATATAATCATTTTTCACTACGTTCAAAAAGGAGAGAATAGGACGCTAAGCCATGATAATTCACGCTGTCGCGTGAAGGCTTAGCGTATCAAACCCCTTCGGGGTTCTCCATTTTTCACTACGTTCAAAAAGGAGAGAATATGAATTTCGAGAAGAGAAGACAGGCTATTATTGACGGGATGGCTGACAAGAGTATTGCTATTCTTTATTCCGGGGCTGAGCACCATGTGAGTGCCGATGAATACGACCTTTTCACAGCCCAGTGCAACAGAAACTTTTTCTATCTGACAGGCCTTCGCCGTGAAAACATGGCCTTGCTTATCAATAAGACCACCGCGACACCTACGGTGACTCTTTTTATCGAGCCATTCAATGAGTATATGCAGAGATGGTACGGTAAAAAGGTGACTAAGGAAGAGGCTATAGAGATTTCGGGTATTCAGAATGTGATGTACGTGGAGAGCCTGGAAAGCAGCATCAGCGGCATTATGGCCAATCGTATTGTGGAAAATGCTTATTTTGACTGCTATCGTCACAGCACTGAGGATTTGCCTGACTACAATAATGTGAAGGCTACAGAATTTGCGGGGCTCTATCCTGGTGTGCAGATAAAGAATCTTTTTCCTATGGTAGCAGAGCTCCGTACAGTGAAGGATAATGATGAGATAGAGCTTATTAAGAAGGCTATTGAGATCACTGACAAGGGCCTGCAGAACGTGATGAAAAATCTGAAGCCGGGAATGAAGGAATATCAGGCTCAGGCTGATTTCGAGTATATTATTGCCAGAAACGGCTCGGAGCATACTGCTTTTCCTACTATCGCAGGCAGCGGTATGAACGGCACCATGCTTCACTATGACACCAATCAGGAGGAGATTAAAGACGGGACTTTGCTTCTGCTGGATCTGGGGGCCAGATATCAGGGGTATAATGCAGATATCACACGTACATATCCTGCCAACGGTAAGTTTACGGAGAGACAGCGCAAAGTCTATGACATAGTTCTTAAGGCCAATCGTGAGGTACTGGCCAGAGCCAAGGCCGGCATGACCATAGGAGACCTTCAGGAAATCTGTAAAAAAGTACTGGCTGACGGCCTTATTGAAATCGGCCTGATAAAAGAGGCTTCAGAACTGGGCAAGTACTACATGCACGGCGTTTCCCATCACCTGGGTATTGATGTGCATGATGTTAATAACGGTCGTGAAGTACCTTTAAAGGCCGGGGCTATCATATCGGATGAGCCGGGACTCTATATCGATGAGTGGGAAATCGGTATCAGAATAGAAGATGACCTGCTGATTCAGGAAAACAGCGCCATCTGTCTCTCTCAGGCTATCATTCGTGACCCGGATGAGATAGAAAAATTCATGGCTGAAAAATAGAGATGAAATACCTTTTGGAGGGCTGTAATGATTACAAGCCCTCTTTTTGTGCAAAACTCACAATAATTTTATGAAAAAGGCTTCAAAGTTTTATGTAATTACTTTTTTATTAGTGATATAATGCGTAGGCTTATCAAGATAGACAGTTTTTTATAACGAATGTAATAAAAAGTAAATTATATCTCAACGAGGTCATAAGAAAATGCAAAAGATTTTCTATCCTAAAATCATCAAGACCATGAAAAACTACAAGATAAAGCAGTTGCCTAAGGATATTATGGCAGGTGTTATCGTAGCAGTCATCGCCTTCCCTCTGTCGGTAGCACTGGCTATCGCTTCCGGCCTGGAGCCTCAGAACGGTCTTTATTCAGCTATTATCGGTGGCTTCTTTGTGTCCCTCCTGGGCGGTAGCCGTGTAAATATCGGTGGTGTCACTGCAGCCACAGTTATGACTGTTTTCACAATCGTAAGCCAGTACGGTCCTGTAGGCCTGGCCATAGCATCCATTATGGCAGGTATTATTCTTATCATCATGGGACTGTTGAAATTCGGCGTGCTCCTTAAGTACATTCCACGTACCATTACTCTGGGCTTCACAGCAGCTATCGGTGTAGGTATTTTTACCGGCCAGATCAAGGGCTTTTTGGGCCTTAATATGGATAAAATTCCAGTATCAAACGTAGACCGTATAAAGGCCTATGCAGAGGTTATTGATACTATTGACCTGCCTACATTGGCTATAGGTGTACTTGCTGTAGTAATTCTTTTACTCATGACCAAGTTCGCACCTCGTGTCCCTAATTCACTGGTAGCTATCATTGTTACTACACTTATTGTAACATTTTTCAAGATTCCCACACCTACCATCAATACCGTATATGGCAAATTGCCTGCCCACTTCCCATACTTTACGGTGCCTCAGGGTGTGACCTGGAGCCTTATTATCGAACTTCTTCCTTCAGCATTCACATTGGCTATTCTGATTGCCATCGTAACTCTTCTTGCATGCGTGGTAACAGATGGTCTTACAGGTCACAGACATGACAGCAATCAGGAGCTTATGGCAGAAGGTATTGCCAATATTTTCTGCGGTTTCTTCGGTGCAGTTCCTGTAGCAGGTGCTGTTGCCCGTGCCTCCAACAATGTTAAAAACGGTGGTAAGACACCTATCGCAGGTATCGTTCACTCTGTAGTAGTGCTTCTTATCCTCCTTCTTCTTATGCCTCTGGCAGGTTACATTCCTATGGCTACACTGGCAGCTGTACTTATCGTAGTGGCTATCAACATGTGCAACTTCAAGGAGATTTTATACATTATCAAGAAGGCACCTCATTCCGATGCCATGGTGCTTCTGGTAACACTTCTGGTAGGCGTATTCAGAGACCTTCTTACCGCTGTTGAAGCAGGTATCGTGGTAGCATCTATCATGTTCCTATATAAGATGAGCCAGACCATGAATGTAAAAGAGTGGGAGTACTACGGCTCCGAGGATGATCCTGATGCTATTCTCCACAAGGCTGTACCTAAGGAGACCTTCGTATTCGAGATTAACGGACCTATGTTCTTCGCAGCTACAGATAAACTGGGCAGCATTCCTACCAAGAATGCAGATGGTGCCGTAAAGAGCGTTATTCTTCGTATGAGATCTGTGCCTGTAATGGATGCGACAGCAATTTATTTCATGGAGCAGACTCTTCAGAAGTGTCAGAAAAACGGTATTACACTGATTTTCTCCCATGTTCAGGACCAGCCTATGGGAATCATGAAGAAGACCGGCTTCTACGACGAGGTAGGTGCAGAGAACTTCTGTGCCAATATTGACGCGGCACTGGAGCGGGCAAAAAAAGTAAACGAAATATAAAATTATTTGATAAATATTGAAGTGTAAGCGCTTTCATGATATACTTGCGGAGCAAAATTCGTAGACTGTCAGGAGAGCGCTTTTTTTATGTCAGAAGATCAGAGCAAAAAAGCAAAAGTATTTATATCAAAAAAGGACGCGGCCTTCCGTGAATTTGCCCTAAACGGCAATATGTGGAAGGTGCTGATCCAGGTGTGTACGCCATTAGCGGCATATGCCTTTCTTAATGCTATTTTTAATATACTGGATACCCTTATGGCATCCAATCTGGGCTCGATGGAGGCGTCCACAGTAGCTTATCTCACCCAGATAAAAAACATCGTAAGTGCAGTGGGTGGCGGTCTGGCGACCGGTGGCACCCTCAAAATCAGTGAGGCCTACGGGGCAGGTGATTATGCCCTGGTAAAAAAACGGGTATCCACTCAGGTGCTGGTAAGCGGTATCCTGGCAATCGTGGTACTGGCCATGACTCCTTTTACCGGCACAATTCTTACGGCCATGGGAACCCCGAAGGAATTCGTGGAAATGGGCACTCAGTATTTCACCGTGACCCTGATCTCGGTACTGGTCAGTCTTTTTAACGGCGTATATATATCTATTGAGAGAGCCCGCGGCAATACCAAGCTTATTATGAGACTGAACCTCATGGTAATCCTGGTAAAGCTTGGCTTTACTGCCTTCTTTATCTATGTGATGAATGGTGGACTGGTAATGATAGCGGTAGCGTCCCTGATATCTCAGGTGGCACTTCTTGTAATTGCCCTTTATAATCTCTTCAAGGGATCGGATGCCTTCAGTTTCAGTCGCAGTCATATAGGCTTCAAAAATGGCGTCTATATGCCTATCGTCAAGGTATCCTATCCTGTCATCATAGAGAAAATGGCCTTTGCTTACGGTAAAGCCGTAGTTAATCAGATGTGCGCAATCTACGGCAGTACCACGGTAGGCGCCTTGGGCATTTCCAACAATATGGATGGTCTGGTCACTCAGATTCAGATTGGCTTCCAGGACGGAGGCTCTGCTGTAATCAGCCAGAATCTGGGCGGTGGAAAGCCAAAGCGTGCTCTGGAAGCATTTTATAAACTGATGATTCTTAATGCATTAATAGGTCTGGCCGGACTTATTATTCTGAATCTCCTGGCAGACCCCATCGCCTACCTCTTTGCTTTTGCCAAGGGAAAAGCTGACCCTGAATTCCAGCAGCTTATAGTGCATATCTTCAGATACGAATCCTTCGGAAGCTGCATTCAACTGGGTATCTATGATGCAGTAATGGCGCTCCTGTTCGGCTTCAAGAAGACCAAGCTGGTGCTGCTTACCAATGTGCTCAGAGTATTTGTTTTCCGTATTCCTGTTCTCTGGTGGCTGCAGAACTACACGAATTTAGGCAGTGAATGTGCCGGTATCATCATGGGCGTAAGTAATACACTCACAATGATTGCGGGGCTGGTGGTAGCCTTCATTGTAGTCAGGGAAGAAAAGAAAAAAATCCGGGCTGCAGAAGAAAAAATATAGCGATTCTTATTTTTACCATTAAAATATTGAATAAGCGAAGGTATAGCGATTTTTACGCTTTCGTGGTATATTGTGTGCGTGTCGGAAGAATTTTTCCGTACTCACTTGTTTTATACAAACATCGATGAAAAAGGAGAAAAACCATGAGTGAAATGCTTAAACCGGTTAAGACAGGAAAAGTAAGAGAGATTTATGATTGCGGCGACAGCCTCGTAATGTACGCTACAGACCGTATCAGCTGTTTCGACGTTATTCTTAACAATAAGGTTACAAAGAAGGGCGCTGTGCTTACACAGATGTCCAAGTTCTGGTTTGACTTTACACAGGATATCATTCCCAACCATATGATTTCCGCAGATACAAAGGATATGCCTGAATTTTTCCAGACAGAGGAATTCGAAGGCAGATGCATGAAGGTTAAGAAGCTTACAATGCTTCCTATCGAGTGTATCGTTCGTGGCTACATCACAGGCAGCGGCTGGGCCAGCTACCAGAAGACCGGTGAGGTTTGCGGTATAAAGTTTCCTGAGGGCCTTCAGGAATCAGAAAAGCTTCCTGAGCCGATTTACACACCTTCCACCAAGGCTGAGATCGGTGATCACGATGAAAATATCTCTTTCGAGCGTTCAGTAGAGGTACTGGAGAAGGAATTCCCGGGCAAGGGTCTTCAGTATGCTACAGCACTTCGTGATAACACCATCGCACTTTACAAGAAGTGCGCTGACTATGCACTTACACGTGGTATCATTATCGCAGATACCAAGTTCGAGTTCGGTATCGATGAGAACGGCACTCTCTACATCGGCGATGAGATGCTTACACCTGACTCCTCCAGATTCTGGCCTGCTGCAGGCTATGAGAAGGGTCATTCACAGCCTTCCTTCGACAAGCAGTTTGCACGTGACTGGCTGAAGGCAAATGAGGGACATAACTGGACACTTCCTCAGGAGGTAGTTGATAAGACTATCGCTATCTACCTTGAGGGTTATGAGAATCTTACAGGTTCAAAGCTCGCTTAATTCGAATTGCTACAGACAGGGGACCTTTATTTCCCCTGTCTGAATTTTTTTGTTTGAAAATAATGCTCTGCGGAGTCCCACTAAATTTTTATGGAAACTCATAGGAAATTATGATATAATGTCGTGGCGTTTTTTATTATTATTCCATTTCGTTCCATACAAGGAGATGAAAAGGACGCGCTTCCTTACGGAAGCTTATTATAGTACTCGCCGTACAGGCCTCCATTGCCTGCGGCAAAGGAGAGATTCTGCCTATTTTTAACTTTGGAAATAAGAGTGCATTTATTGATATTTGCGGCACATATGATAATATCCCGGATCTTATTTGGGATGCCGGTGACAAATATGCGGATATGTACGCTTTCAGAAGCTATGAGAATGGCGAAATCGTAGGTAAGACCTATACTGAATTTTCCAAGGATGTATTCGGTACGGCAGCGGTTATTCGTGAAAAGTATGCCGATGTAAAGCAGGTAGGACTGCTTTGCTTCCCTTCATATGAGTGCTATACTGTAGCATTTGCCATTATGTGCGCGGGAAAGACCGCAGTCATGATGGATATTAATTTCGCTACAGAAGAAGTCAAGCACGAGGCTGAAAAGTTTGATGCTGAACTCCTTTGGGGAAGAGAAGAAATAGCAGAGCTCTATGCAGAAGGCCATAAGAGGGGACTGGAGGGCTATGAAATCATTGAAGTAGATCCTGAGACCAATGCGGTAATTCTCCTGACCTCCGGTACCACAGGCGAGCGTAAGGGCGTAGTTCTTACTCATCGTAATGTAAGCTGCGGCGCAGGCTCAGCAGGTGTTGACAGAGCCTTTATGAACGGGGCTAAATTCTTCTTCGTACTTCCTGTATATCACATGTATGGCCTGACCACACTGACTCTTCAGATTGCAATCGGTGCGGAGACTGATATTTGTGACAATATCCGCTATTTCCAGAAACGTATGGCTGAGTTTAAGCCTGATATCATCTGCGGCGTGCCTATGATGATGGAAGCATTGTACAAGAACATCAATCATACTCTTAAGAAGCAGAGCCTGGAAGGAAAGTTTGCAACAGCCAGAAAGTATTCCAACGGCCTTCGTAAAATAGGTATCGACAGAAGAAAGGGAATTTTTGCCAAGATTCATCAGGCCCTGGGCGGTAATCTCAAGGTTATGATCAGTGGCGGAGCCTTCCTGGACAGCGAAATCGCCCAGTTTTTCGATGATATCGGTATCTCCGTATATATCGGCTACGGACTTACAGAGACTGCTACCTTCAGCTCCGTAAATACTGAGAGATGCCACAGAAAGGGCAGTATCGGTGTAGCGGCTCCTTGCAACGAGGTGCGCATTAAGGACGGCGAGATCCAGATAAAGGGTGCCAATATCATGGCAGGCTACTATAAAGATTCAGCTGCCACAGAGGCTGTTTTTGACGAGGAATGGTTCAGAACCGGCGATATCGGTGAGATCGACAAGGATGGTTTTATCTATATCACAGGCCGTATCAAGAATCTGATTATTCTTTCCAACGGTGAAAACGTATCTCCTGAGGAACTGGAGAATAATCTTCTTCGTTCAAATTATGTAGATGAAGTAGTGGTACGCGAAAAGGACGGTAAGATTCATGCAGATATTTACTGCGAGGAGCTGACCAAGATGACTGCAGAAGAAGCCGATGCCATCGCCAAGCAGGTTATCGTGGATGCCAACCGTGACCAGCACAGATATAAGTATATCGAGACCTACGAGCTTAGACAGGAGCCTTTCTTAAAGACTCATACCATGAAGATCAAGAGAAATTCATAGGTCGATTCAGAGAGCCTGTTTTGCAGAAAATACAAATAAAAAATGCGTGAGACTTAGGAAGCTCACGCATTTTTTTTGCAATTTAAGCGTTAAATACAACCTTTTCGCTGTCGAAGGCCTTCTGAATACCGAAGGTGAAAGCGATGGCGAGTACCAGCTCGCCTGCGATGGAGAGGAGAAGCTGGGGTACTGTAAGAGCGTTAATCATGATGTTCTGGATAGCCAGTGAAGTACCGTAAATCGGGATTGCGTACATACCGAGTGCAGCCTCACCGGGAGTCTGGAACATGGTGCTCATGCCCAGCAGAATTACTACGATGTACATAGGGCTTACCAGTGTGGAAGCAGTCTTAACATCCTTGGCCAGAATGGAAGCCAGGGAAATGAGGGCTACGAAGAGGTAAACCAGCACTACCAGAAGGATCATCATGGCGACTATCTGGAAGGGCGAGAAGGAAACGCTTCCGGCTGTAAGGCTCTCATCACCGAAACTTAGGCTCGGCATAGCAACAAGCAGTCCTACAGCGTAGAGAATAGCAGATATGCCTGCCAGAGTGGAGAGACCCAAAAGCTTACCCAGAGCGATGTGACTGCGCTTTGCGGGAGTCATAAGGAGTGAAGCCAGAGTACCGCGCTCCTTTTCACCGGCTGTTGCATCCACGCAGAGGCCCATAGCACTGGCGAAAAGCATCATTACTACCAGATAAGGCACCATCATAGCCAGGAACTGACCATTAGCCTCATCCTCGTTAACAATGAGATTGGTGTTCTCGTGGAAAACGATGAGAGTGTTGAGGTCACCGAGACGGTCTGCAAGGATAGCCTGCCTGTAGGCAGGAAGCAGTGTTGTTTCAAGTGCCTGATAGGCTGCCTGAGAGTAGTTCTTGGTGGAGTTGTAGTAGAGCTGAACTGTAGGTACATCGGTAGTGCTGGTGCCGAAGCCTGCTACTTTTTCCTCAAAATCAGCAGGGAATACAACGATTAAATCAACACCGCCGTCAAGTACGGTTTGCTTAAGTTCGTCAGTAACTTCTTTGGCAGAGATGTAAGTAACTTCGGCTGACTGGTCATAGCCGCTGGCTGCCACAAGATTTTTCATGGAGGCAGGAGCATCAGCCATATATACGATGGAGTTGTGAGCTTCGATGTCACTCTCCATATTGTCTGCCAGAGTGCTTATAAGACCGTAGATAATGATTACAAGCAGCGGTGGCAGAAGAAACATTGAAAACATAAGTTTCTTGTCTTTGAAAACTCTATTAAGTTCTTTTTTGAATACAGATGAAATTGCGCTCATGATTTACCTCCCCAACAAGCCTTTTTTAGTAGCAGGAACTACGGGAGGCTCTTCCTTGTGATGCTCCTTGTAAAGGACGAAAAATGCGTCCTCCAGGTCTGCGGCGCCTGTGCTTTGCAGAATGTCTGATACAGTGCCCTCTGTAACTTTTTTACCATCGATTATAACACCGATACGGTCAGCCAGCTTCTCGGCTTCGGACATGATATGAGTAGAGATAATGATGGTCTTGCCCTCTTTTTTGAGCTCGGCCAGAAGGTCTGTAACGCTTTTAGCAGTAACAACATCAAGACCGGATGTGGGCTCGTCGAAGATGACTACCTTGGGATCGTGAGCCAGAGATACGGCGATGGCTGCCTTCTGCTTCATACCTGTGGAAAGCTCCTCGATTTTTTTGTCCTGGAAATCATTGATTCCGAAGTAGCCGAAGAGTTTCTCGCGACGCTCGTCGATTTCCTTCTGCTCCATGCCGTGAAGCTGACCGAAGAAATCAAAGAGATAACGTGGTGAAAAGAATGGATCCAGCTTGATTTCATTGGTTAGAAAGCAAAGATCCGAACGAACTGCGTCAGATTCCTTTACTGTGTCGTGTCCGTTTACCTTGACATAGCCCTGGGAGGGTTTAAGAAGAGTAGCGATACAACGCAGTGTGGTGGTCTTGCCGGCACCGTTAGGGCCCAGGAGACCGAAGATTTCACCGTCATTTGCGGTGAAAGAGATATTATTGGCTGCTTTTTTAACAGCATCGTTGGTGCCAAGCTGCTTCTTTTTGCTGGCGCTAAGCTTGTACACCTTTGTGAGATTACTCACCTCGATCATTTTTATTCCCCCTTAAAAATTAAAGTGTCAGTGTCTCACGTGTAATCGGCTCCTTGCACGATAGAAATGTGAGACGGATATGGCAGGAAAACCTTTTCCGCCGATGTCCTCTGTAAATTTACTATATTTTGAACACGGTGTCAAATACTTGTGAGGCGAAAAGAATATGCTTATTTATTGCTTTTTGGCGAAATAGGTGTAAAATTAAGGCAGATAATTCTATTTTAGGGGAAAATGATGAAGACAGTAATTTTTATAAAAAGAATAATGTTTCTTCTGCTTGTAAGCCTTATGCTGGCAGCTTGCGGAAAAGATAAGCCGGCTCCTGTTGTAACCAACACACCGGCTGCCACAGGGACTCCTATAGAGACCGAGACGCCACGGGCTACGGACACGCCGATGCCGACTCCCAGCGACACGCCTACACCTACGGCCACCTTTACTCCCAGTCCCACTCCGGTTATATATCTGGACAGTTTAGGTATCGAAGGCGTGAAGTTCGGTACTGATAAGGAAAACGGACTGACGAAGCTCTTAACAATAGGCTATGACGCGGCATACGAGGGCAGAAATATCAGCGAAATTCAGTTGACATCAGACGGTAAGGGCAGGATTGCTTTTATTTACTGCAGCAGTAAGAATACGGTGGAGGACGGAGAATATGAAGACAATCGCGACTACTATGCTTTGTTTACTACGCTGGAAAATGGCCGCCTTCGTGTCGAAAAAGAGGAATACTTAGGCAAGGCTCAGTACTGCTGGGTAGCAGAGAGAGAAGATGCTTTTGTTCTTTTCAAATCCGTTTGGGGGCAGGACGAGCTCAGCCATCAGTACGTTCAGTTTTTTGATTATGATGGAGTAGAGCATACCAGTGCAGACCTTAAGGAAGAAAGCGTAAACGGTTCAGTGCATCTTTCCGGAAACTCTGACTATTATTATGAATCTGATAATACTACCCATACTATCAGAAAGGTAAATCTCCTTACGGGTGACAAGATAAATATTGATTATTCCGAAAAGCTTTATCTCAAGAGCTTCTATGGTGTCAGCTGCATAAAGGGTGTAGACTATATCTGCGGCAGCTTCCTGGGTGTGGACCTTAAGGAATATGAGGGCGTTATAAACAGTGTGACAGGAGAGATTTTTTACCTGGGCAGCGAAGAGGAAATAGGCTACATATCCAGCGGCAGCAATCAATTCATCATCAATTCCAAATATTCCGAAGAATTCGGCATTATCAGTACGGTTTTTGACGGTGACAATCTGATTAAGTTCGGTCGTGGAAGCGATTTCGGATATAATTATTATCTGCTGAAAAACCAGCTTATGGCTGTCTTCACGGACTACAGCACCAGAGAGGAGCACTTCG
>JAZUHR010000075.1:0-7732 GCA_045641825.1 Lachnospiraceae bacterium | reverse complement strand
CGGATGCAGGTGGCGAGCCAAAGCTGCGAGCGGAGCGAAGCTCCTTTGGCGGTTTCCGCGTGTGTCTGCAGGCGGTGGAGCCACCGAAGCGGCGATGACATAAAAATAGGGAGTATATCGGTTGATATGCTCCCTGTGTTTTTCAGTATCTTAAGTTGTCTGCTATCTATACTTTAAATACTCTCCAAATTTATCAGCCGAATAATTGTCATAGTAATGATCTTTATGCAGGAACTCATAAAGTTCTTCATATGATTCAAACCTTAATGTTATCCCGCCCGGAACCTCACTGAACGAGTCGGCATCTATATCTTTATTTTTTTACCTTGACACGAAAATATAGCACAACACATTATGATTAGGATTATCACATAAACTGCTTTTTTCATAGTTGGTCTCATTAATTGATTCTATGATGATTGTATAAATGGCTTTCCATTTCGTTTTTACAGTCATCGCAAATAACATTGGGGTCTGTAATATCCATTTGTTTCAAATTAGGCGACTGCTATATATTTCATCCATTATTCAATACGGTTCATTACACCACTCTTATTCTGTTTATTACTGTCAGTTTTTCTGCCTTCTCAGCGAAATCCTTTTCCGTAATGCTCTCTGTAACAAAAGCAAATTCATCGCCTATAGGCTGAAGCTCTGCAATGCGACCAAAGATTTCTCTGGCCTTGGCTGTTTCCTCTGCAGATACGCGGACCATAAATCTGTTGGTAAGTGTGCTCATATCTGCCAGCTGCTGCTTTTCCTGCTTCCAGAGGATAGTGAGATTTCTGCCGTGGCGGACACTCTCCACTACGTCGGCTGCTACTGCAGATGCTGTGGGAAGCTTGCCGGCACCGCTGCCGTAGAACATGATTCTGCCTGCATATTTAGCCTGAACCAGAATAGCGTTATATACTTCGTTTACATTGAAAACAGGGTTATTTTCATCTACCAAAGCAGGGGCTACGTATGAATAAATGCCATTATCAGTGCGCTTAAAGGTAGCCAAAAGCTTAATTGCTCTGTTCATCTGCTTGGCATAGGCAAAGTCCATGGCACTTATGCTTGTAATACCTTCTACGTAGATATCATCGTAGTCCACCTGAGCTCCGATAGCCAGGGATGATAAAATAGCAATCTTTCTGCCGGAATCATAGCCTTCTACATCCGCTTCAGGATTTCTCTCGGCATATCCCAGGTCCTGAGCTTCCTTTACCGCATCAGCAAAGTCTGTATTATTTCTGTCCATCTGAGTCAGAATGAAATTGGTAGTACCGTTCACGATACCGTAAATCTCATCGATTTCATCACCGCACATAGCTTCATTGATAGGTCTGATAATAGGAATAGCACCGCCTACCGAAGCCTCGAAAAGGAAATTAATATCATTCTTCTTGGCAATGGACAGGAGCTCTGCGCCGTGTGCTGCTACCAGCTCCTTATTGGAGGTGCAGACAGACTTGCCGTTTTCCAGACACTCTTTAACAAAAGCATAGGCAGGTCTTGTGCCACCCATTGTCTCTACAACAACACCGATTTCAGGGTCGTTTACAATATCCTTAAGGTCATGTGTAATAATACTCTGCACAGGCTCACCGGGGAAATCGCGCAGGTCCAGCACTCTCTTAACTACGATAGGCTCACCGGCCTTTTTCTCAATGTTGGCAGCGCCCTTTGTAAAAATCTCGTAGACACCTGATCCGATGTTACCATAGCCCAATATAGCAATATTCATGGGTAAATCTCCTATCTGCTTTTATTTAAGTGTTTTATAGCCTCTTCAAGCTGATTATCATATTCAGAATCCGGAAGTACTTCTACATCCGGTTTGATACCTATGCCGTGTATGCAAACTCCGCTGGGAGTGTAATAGCTGGAGGTGGTTAGCTTGACTGCTGTACCATCTGTAAGCGGCAGCAGGGACTGAACAATGCCCTTACCGAAACTGGTAGTACCCATGCTGATAGCCACTCCGTTATCTTTTAATGCACCGGTAAAAACTTCGGACGCGCTGGCGGAGTACTCATTGGTTAAAATAACCACCGGCACCTGACACTCATGGCCATCCTGAGATTTGAAGGTGTCTCCCTTGCCCTGCTTGTTCAGAGTATATGTGATAAGCTGACCGTCAGGCAGCATATAATCTACCATTTCAACACATACAGAAAGAAGTCCTCCGGGATTATCACGAAGATCAATAACAAGCCCCGTCATTCCCTGAGCCTCCAAAGCATCGTAGGCAGCCTCGAACTGCTTTGCCGTAACTGCTTCGAAGCCGGACACTGCAATATAGCCGATTCGATTGTCCTTCATCTCATATTCAACAGTAGGTACTTCTATCTGATCTCTGGTAATAGTAATATCCAGGGTCTCGCCTGTCGACTCCCTGTAAACAGTCACCACTACCTGTGTGTCCTTCTCGCCCTTCATCTTGGCAACAACAAAGGTGAGCTCTGTATTTCTTACATCTTCTCCGTCTATAGCCAGGATCTTATCACCGGCCTTTAAGCCTGCCTTGTATGCCGGGCCATTCACAAAAGGCTTTACTATCGTGATTTCCATGGTCTCCATATTCTGGCTGACCTGGGAGCCTATACCGCAATAAACGCCATTACTGCTCTCCATAAAGGAGTCATACTCGTCCCTGCTGTAATATATGGTATAAGGATCTCCTATAGCGTCCATTATGGCATATAAGAGTCCGTCCTGAATCTGAGATACTTCTACATCCTGATAATAGTACTGATCAATAATATCTGCCAAAAGTTGCAATTTTCTAAGAAATTCCTTGGAAAGCAGGTCATCACCTATATTATAATTCGGTGTAGGTGTAGGAGTGGCCGTGGCCCCCGCAACCTTCGTAGGTGTGGGTAAGGGATAACCTACATTAGTACCGTTTCCACCCGGATTTTTAGCATAGGATTTTAATAAAATATTTACTCCCGCAAGGGCTAACAATATCAGTAAAAGGCTGGTGGCTAAGCCTGCCAATAAGCCAAAAACAAAATTTTTCTTCATATAATCACCTATTCCCTCCTATTGTGAAACGAGTGGAATAAACGGATAACTCTCCAAAAAATTATAGGAATTTTACCATAAACCCCATCAAATTTCAAGGCTTTAATGTGTTAAAGTTTAATCAAACTTATTTATCAAATCTATCTGTTATACTTAACATATTTAAGCGGGTCTACCGCCACGCCATTTATGAACACGCCGAAGTGAAGGTGAGGACCTGTAGACACACCGGTGCTGCCCACCTTCATAATAATCTGGTCACGTTTAACGGTATCTCCTGTTTTTACCAGAAGCTTGGAAGCATGTGCGTATGTAGTCCTAAGCCCGTTGCCATGGTCAATAATAATATAATTACCTGAAGAGGAGTTATAGCCTGCATACTCTACTGTTCCGGCCAGTACCGCGTGAACTGCCGTACCTGTGGGCGCACCTATATCAATTCCTTTATGATATGTGCTGGCTCCCGCTGTAGGCGCACTTCTGGCGCCGAATCTGGAGGTAATGGTCTTGCTGGTCTCCAGAGGCCAGATCATGTTTTTAATATCTCTGCTTTCTGCCTCTTTACGCTTTCTTTCTTCCTCCTCCAGACGCTTTTTCTCTAAGACCTCCAGTTCCTTAATCTGAGACTGGGTCTGACTGATGGAATCGGTATAAGCCAAAAGTTCTTCCTGCTCTATGCCCAGCTTTTCAGCCATGGCAGCCATCTGGAGTTTCTTTTCATTGGCCAGAAGCTCCAATCCGTCCAGCTCTGCCTTCTGGTATTCCTTCATAGCCTCCAGTTCTTCTACTCTGGCAATCTGCAGCTCCTTAGCTACCTTAATCTCTGCAATTGTATCATTGTATCTGGCGAGAAGAAGCTTATCATATTTGGTAATCTGGCTACGGTATTCCAGCTCGTTGAATATCCTCTCTATGGAAACTCCGCCCAGGAAAAGGGCCAGCAGACTTTCTTCACCGTTTTCATACAGATACTTAACGCGCATCTTCATGGCCTCATACTGGTCTGCAGCCACGCCTTCCATGCGTATCAGCTCGGTCTCAATGTCCACCAGATCAAACTCAGCTTCTTCTATCTGCTCTTCAGTAGCCTCAATCTGGTCAAAAAGCTCCATATACTCATCATCCAACTGCTTTATGGCCTTTTCCAGATTGTTTTTTTCCACTTTAAGGGCGGCCAGCTTTTTTTCCAGAGCCTTCTTCTCTTTTTCCAGTTTTTCCTTATTCTTCTTGGCCTGATCTATCTGTCCCTGGTAAGAGGAGGTGGCTCCGAAGGCCTTGATTCCAAGCCCCCCCGCAGGCACCTGCAGGCAAAATACTGCGAGAAGAACCCCTGATATTATTTTGTAAAAGGTCTTTCTTTTAATCATCAAAAATGCTCCACTGCAATTTTACGAACGTGCTTGGCAGCTGTGAACCAGCTGGAAAAAAATCCAATGCCGATACCGAAAATAAGGGCAATGGGTGTAAAGTCGTGTACTATGACACCTACCGGCAAAAGCTTGACGCCTCCGAAAATACTTCCGAATTCATTAATCAGAATACCGCAAATTCTGTCGTAGAGAAATTCTATAAAGGCAATAGGCAAAATGCTGCCCAGAGCGCCAATAAGGATTCCCTCGACCACAAAAGGAAACTCCATGAAATAATCGGTGGCGCCGATTATGGACATGATAGATATTTCCTCACGTCTTACATTGATACCGTTGGTAACTGTAGTACGAATGAGGAAAACCGCTACAGCTGCCAGAAGTACTATAAGCGCTATGGATACCCAGCGAACTATTTCCTGAATCCCCGCTACCGCTTCTGCCATAGACTGGGAATAATTTACCTTTCTAACCCCTGCAATATCTCTTAAGTATCTCACCAGAATTTCCTGCATGGTAACATCTGAAAGCTGTACCACCAGAGATGCTGATTTTTCCAGGGGATTGTCTGTTCCGAATACCGCTGCCAGCTCCTCCGACAGGGATTCCTCCTTGTATTTTTCCCAGGCTTCCTCAGGGCTTATGTAGTGGACCTCGGAGACCTCCACACGCATCCTGACTTCACTTTCAATTTCCCTTATACGACTCTCGGTCACATCTTCGTCGAAGAAAACTGTGAGGCCCACCGATGTCTGGGCTTCATTTAAAATTTCAGTAAGATTTCTGGTAAGAGTGTAAAAGGTGCCCAGCAAGGTCAGGGTAGCTACAATGGTAGCGATAGAAGCCAGAGTATAGACCCTGTTTTTAATCATGCCCTTGATACCCTCGCCGATTAGATAGAAGAAAGTTCCAATTTTTCTCATCGTCTTCTACCTCCGAATCTGGTGTTGATGGTATAGCCGCCTCGCTCTTCATCGGAGACTACCCGGCCGCCTTCCAGAGTAATAACTCTCTTCTGCATCTCTTCTACGATTTCCTGGTTATGAGTAACGACAACAACAGTAGTGCCTCTCTTATTGATATCCTCCAAGAGGTGCATAATATCTCTGGTGGTGACCGGGTCCAGATTTCCGGTAGGCTCGTCGGCCAGCAGGATTACAGGATTATTAACCAGTGCACGGGCCAGAGCCACTCTTTGCTGCTGACCGCCGGAAAGTTCTGAAGGATACGCCTTGTGCTTATCATGAAGCCCCACCAGTGAAAGCAGACGTGGCACCTGGTGTCTGGTCTCGGAAGGATTTGCTCCGATAACACGCTGGGCAAAAGCCACGTTTTCGAAAACAGTTTTATTTTTAAGAAGGCGGAAGTTCTGGAAAACTACGCCGATTTTTCTACGATACAAGGATACTCTGTGACGGGGAAGCCTTCCTATATCACGACCTACCACGTATACACGCCCCGATGAAGCCAGAGTCTCCTTAAGCATAAGCTTTATCAATGTGGATTTACCGGAGCCGGAACCACCCACGATAAAAACAAATTCCCCTTTCATAATGTCAAAGCTGACATCACGAAGAGCATCTACTCCTTTTCTGTAATGCTTGGAAACATTCTTAAAGGAGATAACCGGGGCTTCGATTTTATTCATTTCCCGGTCAAAATCAAATTGTGCCATAAAATCTCCTCATCATCTGTGTCTATATAAGAACACAGTCGCCCATTTACTGAAAGAGGGCGTATAAATACGCCCTCCTCAATTAACTAAGTGATGTTGTCTCTAAATATGTCATGTATTTCACTACCATAAGGGCAATCTTGAAAGCCACGGCATCATCGAAATTACGAAGGTCAAGATTTGTTGTCTTCTGAAGTTTATCCAATCTGTAAACCAAAGTATTTCTGTGAATGTATAACTGTCGGCTGGTCTCTGATACATTCAAGTTATTCTCAAAGAATTTATTGACTGTGGAAAGTGTCTCCTCGTCCAGCTCCTCAGGTGAGCCTTCTCCGAACACTTCCTTGATGTACATCTTGCAAAGTGTGGCAGGAAGCTGATAAATCAGTCGTCCGATACCCAGCTTTGAGTAAGCGATAATATTTTCCTCAGAGAAGAAAATCTTACCTACCTCCAGAGCCATGCGGGCTTCCTTGTAGGAGCGGGATACGTCTCGAATTTCATTAACGATAGTACCGTATGCCACATTTACCCTGCACATAACCTCTGTATTCAGCATATCCAGGATAACCTTACCTGTCTTATCCAGATCCTGATAGCCCTCTGTAGCCTTAAGCTCTTTAACTACGATGATATTTTTCTCATCTACTGCAGTGATGAAGTCATGGGACTTACCTGCGAAAAGGGAACGTACTGTCTCCAGCGCTCCATTATCCTTTTCCTGATTGGTCTCAATGATATAAACAACTCGACGAGCCTCTGTCTCGATATGAAGCTTCTTGGCTCTGTTGTAGATATCTACCAGGAGGAGATTGTCGAGAAGGAGGTTCTTGATGAAATTATCCTTATCGTAACGCTCCTTGTATGCTACGGTAAGACTGCCCAGCTGGAATGCAGCAAGCTTGCCCATCATGAAAACATCCTCGCCGTCACCCTTGGCAATAATGATATATTCAAGCTGATGATCGTCATATACTTTAAAAAACTGGTTGCCCTGCATTACCTGGCCGTCTGCGGGAGACTCTACGAAGGCAACAACAGCCTCCTCAAAGCTCTCTGCATTTACAATAGTGGTAGCCAGGACCCTACCCTCTGTATCACAGATGCACAAGTCAACTCGTGCGATGGATTTTATTCCGTCAATTGTGGACTGAAGTACTTGATTGGAAATCATATTTGGACTCCTTTTTCTGTACAACTACTAAATATTGTGCTTCAACTAACACTCAATACCATTTTAGCATATTATAAAAAAATGTAAATAGCCAAAAGGCAGAACAGTCCAGCCATTCTGCCTTTGAATTTCATGAAAAATTTTTTCAAATTATTCCGATCTCAGCGCCTCTACAGGATCTCGTTCAGCAGCCATACCGGCAGGAACAAGACCTGCAAGCACGGTAAGAAGTATGCTGATGCCTATAAGTATTGCGCCATACTTAGGTGCAAGGAAGGCAATGTTCTTGAGATCCGAGAAGTGATAAATAATGATATTTACCGGGATGTTGAGAAGTACTGTAACGCCAACACCGAAGAGACCTGAGATAAGACCCTCGATCAGAGTCTCGGCGTTGAATACTCTGGAAACATCCTTCTTGGATGCACCGATGGAGCGAAGTACACCGATTTCCTTGGTACGCTCAAGTACTGAAATGTAGGTAATGATAGCAATCATGAT
>JAZUHR010000074.1:0-5765 GCA_045641825.1 Lachnospiraceae bacterium | reverse complement strand
TTTGATATTATGTTCGGTAAGGGCATTTCCAAAATCGGTGATATTCTTGACCTGGCCTGTGACTGCAATGTAGTGGTTAAATCAGGTGCATGGTTCTCCTATAACGGTGAGAAGATTGGTCAGGGACGTGAGAATGCCAAGTCTTACTTTGAGCAGAATCCTGCAGTACTTTCCGAAGTGGAAGATAAGGTACGTGAGATAAACGGTTTTGGTCCCAAGGCTAAATAATTTTGTCTATAATAGCAGTACTGATAATTGACTGTGGCTATAGTGACTGTTACTGACAAATGACTATTACTATAGTGGCAGTAACAGTTGAAAGATTGTGACTTTTAAGGAGTATTATGAGAATCACTGAGATTGTTGAGTTTTCCAAGTCGAAGATTAAGCTTCTTCTGGAGGACAATACTTATCTGGTACTTTATAAGGGCATGATAGATACGGCATCCGAGGAAATTTCGGATGCCGATTTATTGCGCTTAAAAAAGGATATGACCGGCTATGCCAAAAGAAGAGCCATGAACCTCCTGCTTAAGCGGGATTACGCAATCTCTGCCATGAAAAATAAGCTTCATGACGACGGCTACAATCCTGAGATTGTAGAAGAAACCATGGAATTTCTCATAAGCAGGCACTTTATTGATGACTACAGAACAGCCGAGCATATCGTAAGAAGTCACAAGGGGATAAAGAGTAAAAGAGAGCTTGCCTTGATTTTGCGCCGCAAGGAAATACCTGAGGATATAGCACATAAAGCCCTGGAAGAGTTTTATGTGACGGATGATCATGAATTTTTGGAGGACGGTGAGAACAGTGATACACCCCAGGAGCTTCTGGTCATAGAAAAGACACTGCGTAAGTTGAAAGTTACCCCCGAGAACTTTAGGGAAATGGAATATAATGAACGTCAGAAAATTTTAGCAAAATTATACAGAAAGGGCTTTGACGGTTCTCTTATAAATAAAGCCTTAAATATATGAAAATTAATAATTAGCAAGAGGTTAAATTTTTATCAAAAGATAAGGAATCACCTGTTGCTTTTTTTATGTGATTAGTATAATATTATAATTGAGAAAAATTTGGATTTAAATGAATGAAAGCATTTACATCCGTAAAAAATAAAATAGGAGGCGACCATATGAACAGCTTAGTTGTTTTAGCAGCAGCGGAAAAGACACTGGGAGAGAACATGGCAGAGGCCGGAATCAATTCTCTTATCGGTATTGTAATTGTATTCTTATCACTGCTTCTCATGTCTTTTATCATCTCGGCTTTCAGTCTTATTTACAAGGCAGAGCAGAAGGCTGCAGCGAAGAAGAATGATGCAAATCTTACAGCGCAGGGCATTCAGAATACTGTTTCCCAGATTGCTGCAAATGAGCTTTCAATCGACAACTTTGAGCTTACAGCAATCATTACCGCGGCAATCAGCGAGTATGAAGAGGCTCAGGGCAATTATTTCACAAACGGAATGGTAGTTCGTTCCATCAAGAAAATTAACTAATTCGGAGGAAAATTAAAATGAAGAATTATACAATTACAGTAAATGGTAATGTTTATGCCGTTACAGTTGAAGAAGGCAATGGTGCAGGCGTAGCTCAGGCTCAGGCACCCGCAGCAGCTCCGGCTCCTGCAGCAGCACCTGCAGCTGGTCAGGGCGCAGTAAAGATCGTTGCTCCTATGGGCGGTAAGATCCTTGCTATCAAGGCTCCTGCAGGCACAGCAGTTAAGAAGGGTCAGGCTATCCTTACATTCGAGGCTATGAAGATGGAGAACGAAGTTGTAGCTCCTCAGGATGGTACAGTAGCTTCTATCAATTGTGCAGCTAATGACAAGGTTGAGGCCGGTGCAGTTCTTGCAACACTTAATTAATTTAGAGAGGTAACTTTAATGGAAGGTATTCTCGAAACTTTAAAAAATCTGGCAGGACAGACCGCATTCGCAAGCCTGGGTTGGCGTAACTGGGTCATGATCCTTGTGGCTCTTTTCTTCTTATATCTGGGTATCAGACATAAGTTTGAGCCGCTTCTTCTTGTACCGATTGCATTCGGTATGCTTCTTGTAAATATTTACCCTGCTATTATGGCAGAGCCTTTTGTGGAGACTGTTGTTGATGCTGCAACAGGAGAGACAGTTGAGATAGAGCAGGCCGGTGGTCTTCTTTATTACTTCTTTAAGCTTGATGAGTGGTCTATTTTCCCATCACTTATTTTCCTGGGTGTTGGTGCATCCACAGACTTTGGTCCGCTTATTTCCAATCCTAAGTCCTTCTTACTTGGTGCAGCAGCTCAGCTTGGTATTTTCGTAGCTTATTTCCTGGCCATTCTTTTCGGCTTTAATGGCGACGCAGCAGCCGCTATTTCCATCATCGGTGGTGCTGACGGCCCTACCTCCATCTTCCTTGCAGGTAAGCTTCATCAGACAGCACTTATGGGACCTATCGCAGTGGCAGCATATACATATATGTCTCTGGTTCCTATTATCCAGCCACCTATCATGAAGCTTCTTACAACAGAGAAGGAAAGAAAAATCAAGATGGAGCAGCTTCGTCCTGTATCCAAGCTGGAGAAGATTCTTTTCCCTATCGTTGTTACACTTGTAGTATGTATCGCACTTCCATCCACAGCTCCTCTTGTAGGTATGCTTATGCTTGGTAACCTTTTCAAGGAGTGTGGCGTTACAGATCATCTTTCCGATACAGCACAGAATGCTCTTATGTACATCGTAGTTATCATGCTCGGTACATCTGTAGGCGCTTCCACATCCGGCGAAGCATTCCTTCAGCTTGACACACTTAAGATCGTTCTTCTTGGTGTTATCGCATTTGCATTTGGTACTGCAGGCGGTGTCCTTCTGGGCAAGCTTATGTGCGTACTTACACACGGCAAGATCAATCCGCTTATCGGTTCTGCAGGCGTTTCCGCAGTTCCTATGGCAGCACGTGTATCACAGAAGGTTGGTTCCGAGGCAGATCCTACCAACTTCCTTCTTATGCACGCTATGGGACCTAACGTAGCAGGTGTTATCGGTACAGCAGTTACAGCCGGCGTATTCATGGCTATTTTCGGCGTTTGATAATCGGAGGAATTGTAAATGTCAGAAATTCAGAAAAAACCTATTGGTATTACTGAGACCATTCTCCGTGATGCCCATCAGTCACTTATTGCTACCCGTATGACTACAGAGCAGATGCTTCCTATCATCGAAAAGATGGATAAGGTAGGCTATCACTCAGTAGAGTGCTGGGGTGGTGCTACATTCGATGCATCCCTTCGTTTCCTTCATGAGGATCCATGGGAGCGTCTTAGAAAGCTTCGCGCAGGCTTTAAGAACACAAAGCTTCAGATGCTTTTCCGTGGCCAGAATATTCTTGGCTACAACCACTATTCAGATGACGTAGTAGAGTACTTCGTACAGAAGTCTCTTTACAATGGTATCGATATTATCCGTATCTTTGACTGCTTCAACGATCTTAGAAATCTTCAGACAGCAGTTAATGCTACAAACAAAGAGAAACAGAACTATGCAGCAGGACAGAAGCAGTCTCAGGTAGCTCTTTCCTACACACTTGGCGATGCTTATACACTTGATTACTGGAAGGATATGGCAAAGCGTATCGAGGAAATGGGCGCTGACTCTATGTGTATTAAGGATATGGCAGGCCTTCTTCTTCCTTACCAGGCTACAGAGCTGGTTTCTGCTCTTAAGGCAGGCACAAAGCTTCCTATCCAGCTTCATACTCACTATACCTCCGGTGTAGCTGCTATGACCTACATGAAGGCTGTAGAGGCAGGCGTAGATGTTATCGATACAGCTATGTCACCTTTCTCCATGGGTACATCACAGCCCGCTACTGAGGTTATGGTAGAGACCTTTAAGGGTACAGAGTATGATACAGGCTTCGATCAGAATTTACTTGCTGAGATTGCTGATTACTTCAGACCTATGCAGGAGAATGCTCTTAAGACAGGTCTCCTGAATCCTAAGGTGATGGGCGTTAATATTAAGACTCTGCTTTATCAGGTACCGGGCGGTATGCTCAGTAACCTTGTTTCCCAGCTTAAGGAAGCAAACGCTGAGGATAAGTATTACGACGTTCTTAAGGAAATTCCTAACGTTCGTAAGGACTTCGGTGAGCCGCCTCTGCTTACCCCTTCTTCTCAGATTGTTGGTACTCAGGCTGTTCTCAATGTACTTCAGGGCGAGAGATACAAGATGGTTACCAAGGAATCCAAGAAGATCCTTTCCGGTCAGTTCGGTGAGACTGTAAAGCCTTTCAATCCTGAGGTTGTTAAGAAGGCTATCGGCGACGAGACACCTATCACCTGCAGACCTGCAGATCTTCTTGAGCCATCTCTGGATAAGTTCAGAGAAGAGTGCAAAGAATGGATCCAGCAGGATGAGGATGTGCTTTCATATGCACTTTTCCCTGCAGTAGCCACAGAATTCTTCAAGTATCGTAAAGAAGAGCAGGAGAATCCGGGCTGTCATAATGCACCTGCAGTTCCTAAGGCTCCTGAAGGCAATGACAGAAAGCTCAATGTTACTCTTGCAGCTGATGCATTCAAATAATTAAAAAGTAATTATTAAGAGGCGATGACGACGGTTGTTGCCTCTTTTTTATAAGTTAGTATAACTTTATGTTTGCAATTACAAATCTTTGTGTTAGAATATTTTTAACAATGCACTTATATGCAATTCCGGGAGGTTAACATGGGTTTATTTAGCGATGCAAAAAATGAACTGGACAAGGAAAATGAGCTGGAGAATGAGGATATTTTTGCTACTACCGATGATGACATCGATGCAGAAGATATCGACACAGATTTACTTGACAGCATTTTAGAAGATACAGAGGAAGCAGAGGAAGAAACAGTGGCAGAAAAGCCGACAGAAGAAGAGCCTGTCAGCGCACCTGCAGTTCCTCAGGTAGCAGAAAGAAAGATGAAAGAGACCAAGGAAGACGTTGGAGCAGTTACAGTTATTACCAAGGGCACTACTATTAACGGTTCCATCATTTCTGATTGTTCTCTTGAAGTTATGGGTACTATCAATGGAGACATTGAATGCCTGGGTAAGCTTACTATTACCGGTAATGTTACAGGTAATTCCAGAGCGTCAGAGGTATTTGTTAATACAGATAGACTTGAGGGCTCCATTTACGCAGAGGGATGCGTTAAGATTGGTCTCGGCACTGTAGTGCTGGGCGATATTACAGCAACTTCAGCAGTTTTTGCCGGTGCTGTTAAGGGCGAAGTGGATGTAAATGGTCCGGTTGTTCTTGATTCTACAGCTATCGTAAAGGGCAATATCAAGGCAAAGGCTGTTCAGATGAACAATGGTGCGGTTCTTGACGGTTTCTGCTCACTTACATACGCAGAACTGGATGTAGACAGCATTTTTGAATAATTAAATAAAGAGGTATGTATTTATGGCTTACAAAAGAGTTCTTTTAAAGCTTTCCGGTGAAGCTCTTGCCGGAGAAAAGAAGACCGGATTTGATGAGGCTACATGTATTAAGGTTGGAGAACAGGTTAAAAAGCTTGTAGAGTCAGGAATTCAGGTGGCTATCGTTATTGGTGGCGGTAATTTCTGGAGAGGTCGTTCTTCAGAGACCATCGATAGAGTGAAGGCTGACCAGATCGGCATGCTGGCTACAGTTATGAACTGTATCTATGTAGGCGATATTTTCAGATACCTGGGTATGCAGACCAGTGTTTATACACAGTTTGCATGCGGAGATATGACCAAGCTTTTCAATAAGG
>JAZUHR010000073.1:0-13605 GCA_045641825.1 Lachnospiraceae bacterium | reverse complement strand
CATCTCCACGGCTGTATCCAGCACCAGCTGACGGGTCTCTTCAGATATATCGTCGGCTCCGTTAAGCCCCTTGGACACTGTGCTCATGGCCAGACCCAGACGGTCGGCAATGTCTTTTATAGTAACCATTTCTTTCTCCTGCTTTTTATAACAAATTATACGAAAAAAAACTAAACTTAGTGACTATCATACCTAGAAAAACGTTTTTTGGCAAGTAAAATGAAAAATTTCCGGAAGAAAACGATAAAAAGACCACCCGCAGCGTGTCAGGGAGTACGCTTGATGGGTGGTCGGGAGTGGGCAAAGAAGGAAAGTCCGTAAAATCCGAACTATGCCATAAAGCCTCTGTTATAGTCACGAGGGTCTACAAATGTCTCATTGAGATAGCCCTTACCATAGGTAAGACCGGCATAGACGGACTGAGTATTTTTCATAAGAGGGCCGGATGGATCCAGGGCCGAAATCTGTGAAAAACTGCTTCGTAGGGGCTCGATGACTGCTTTTACATCATCCAAAAGTTCTGCTCGGTTGGCTGCGGCTGCCTGAGACAGGAGACGGGCGCAATAGGAGTAGAGAGTAGCCAGATTCAGTGATAATTCTACATTGAAATCCAGGCAGGAAGTGAGCTCGTGGATGAAGCGGGTGGCATGATGAATGTCCTTGCGGAAGGCTTCGAAATCGCCGGCTTCACAGGAGATTTTTGCGTTTTTTATATCGGTAAGAATTACATCGTAGAGGATCACCACCAGGTCGACGGAATTGGCGCTGGATACTCTTAGTGTAAAATCTTTTATTTCTTCTTTAGTCATAAAGACCTCGTATAATCATTAAACTGAATTAGTAGTTCACTCTATGCCCGATTATGACTGAAGCAGATTAAGTACCTGCTGGGGCTGTTCATTGGCCTGGGAAAGCATGGAGGTAGCAGCCTGTACCAGTACCTGCATCTGGGTATAATTGGTCATTTCGCTGGCCATGTCGGTGTCGATGACGCGGGAAAGAGCCTCGGTCAGGTTCTCAGCGGAAGTATCCAGATTCTTGATGGAGTGATCCAGTCTGTTTTCATAAGCACCGAGCTTGGCGCGAATAGAGGAAATCTCGATAACGGCCTTGTCGAACATGGTGATGGCGGTAGAAGCGCCGGACTGTGTGGAAATATCGGCATTGCCAATCTGCAGAGTGGTAGTATCGACTCTGGGGATGCGGACTTCCATGGTCTGGCCTTCATTGGCACCGATCTGGAGAGTCATAGGACCTGCAGAAAGAACTGTTACGGTAACGTCGCCTGTGAAGCCGTCCTCTACCTTGAATACCATGGAAAAACCGTCGCGGTCGTTTACTGTGATATAGTCACCGTTTACATTGGCGGTAGCAGTCTTGGAAAAACCTGAGTCCACGGAAGTGTCCAGAGTAACGATGGCATCGGCGCCCTGGGAAGTAAGTCCTGCGGGAGAGATGCCTAAAATGCTGCCCAGAAGCGGATCGGAGGTGCTGACCTTGAGCTCTGAATCTGTGCCATAGTCCAGATTTACGATGGTTAAGTAGGTATTGTTCAGGTCTGCGAGAGCCTCTGAAGTGGAGACTGTTTCGTATCCGCCGGGAGCGGTAGCATCAGCTGTGTCATTGGAAAGACCAATGTAAATATTGGAGCCGGCGCCATTAGTAAGCTTGTTTATAATGGTGTCCAGATTATCGCCTGCGGAAATCTGGATGGCCTGATCGTTTATATATACATAGCCGTCTGCGGGAGCGGTATTTCCGCCCAGCTTTGTACGTACTACGCTCTGAGCAGGGGGATTGTCGATGGAAAGGCTGTAGCTGCGTACCTCTACGGAATCAGAGAGGGATACCAGACTTACCTTGGATTCGCTGGAGTAGGAACGGCGGTCTACAGTGCCGTCCAAAAGAGTCTTTGTATTGAACTCTGTGGTAGTGGAAATTCTGTCGATTTCTACCATGAGCTGATCTACTTCATCCTGAAGTGTACTGCGGTCTTCGTCAGTCATGGTGCCGTTGGCTGCCTGTACTGCCAGCTGTCTCATTCTCTGCACCATTTCCTCGACTTCGATGAGAGCGCCTTCTGCTGTCTGTATAACGGAAATACCGTCAGAAGCATTTCTGGAAGCCTGATTGAGGCCGGCGATCTGAGTTTTCATTTTTTCGGAAATAGCAAGGCCTGCTGCGTCATCAGCCGCACGGTTGATACGATAGCCTGTGGAAAGCCTCTGAATGGCGTTCTGCAGAGCGTCATTGTTCTGAGCTAAAATATTATTAACTTTGAGGGCGGGGATGTTGTGATTGATACGCATATAAAAACCTCCTGCGTTTAATTCTGGCCATCAGCCTGCTTTACGTGCAGCACGAATACCTTGGCTATGCGGTAAAGGTCTGCGGATGATGGATTTGCTGCCTCACTTCCCTGTGAATTTTGGTATATGCCGTTGGTCTGATAGTTGTACTTTTCAGCGGGAACTTCCTCTGCACCGTAGTAGATAGAGCCAATCTCTATATTACGTCCGGCCAGGTCCGCGAAAAGGTTCAGCTGACGGTCACGTAGAAGAGCCATACCCTCCTTGGTAGTACTCTTGATAAAGCATTTCATTTTATTGTCTTCGATAGAGGCATCCAGGGTAACGTTGCCGAGAGTCTGAGTCGGAATGTTCACCATGACCTTTCTCAAGGCGGTCTCCTCATTGTTCAGCACAGTGACATTCATGTTCACGATGTCGGAGCCTGTGTCTACCGGAATCTGGAAAAATTCTCTTTTGGAAAGACGATTCATGAATCTGACGCCGGTATCAATCTTTTTAAGGGATTTGATATCCAGTTTGGTCATTGAAGGATCCTTTTGGAGAGCCGACTTCATTTGCTTTGTGCTGTCCAGGAATTCTCCGTATGCTTTTTCCATGGATTCTTTGGATTCCAGAGCATCGGTGAAATCCGGAAGTTCTGTTTCCTCACCGGTCTCCAGGCGCTTGAACTTTTTCCAGTCTTTAAAAATATCAGTGTTGCCGGCCAGCATATCCTTGGCGGCACCGATGTTTTCCATAGTGGTCAAAATGTTGAAATCTTCCAGAAAACGGGTGGCATTTTCGCCGTTCGCAGCCAGATCCTGAAGGTCTCTTACCCATTCCTCGGCGGTGCGATGCACGTCCTCTGTCATTTCCTTTATTTCTTTATCGGCAGCTTCTGTCAAATTATTTAGAAGCTCGGCGTCCGGCCCCTTTGAATTACCGAGACCTGCCCTGATCTTATTCTCGATTCGATCCACATCTGTGGATATTTTGGCCAGATTCTGGAAGGTATCGTTGATAAAATTCTCGGATCCCACAGCCTTTCCGGAGCGGACAGCGGTAAGGAGTCCCTTTAAGGTGGGCTCTTCGCCACGTCTGAAAATGCCGCCGACAGCAGCCTCTTCGGAGTCTTCTATCTGGTGCAAAGCCCTGTAGATAGCTACATAGGCTTCTCTTTCGTCATGAGTCAGATTTTTTCTGCTTTCCAGATTTACCAGGAAATTGGAGTAGGTGTCATCGCTCTTGATGCCCTCCTGCTCCTTGAGCTCGGAAATCTTCCGGGAAAGCTCGTCCAAATTTTTTTCCAGTGGATTGATACCGTCTCTGATCATGCGGACGGTGACGGCGGGGTGAAGTTCCTTAAGGACTGACTGGAGCTTTTCATCGTAGGAAGCCACTTTCTCCAGATTTTCCCTGTTTATTTCGGCTTCGGCATAGCCCAGAATGCGGGCTGCACGTCTGGTGGCTTCGTTTACCTCGACGCCGGATTGTTTAAGGAGAGAATCCACGTTCTGCACGGCTTTGGTGAAGGAATCACCGTACCTTTTGTCGGGAGAGGTCATTACGGTCTCCAGGGTCTGGGAGAAACGGTTAAAATTGGTGTTTTTGAAGTTCTGTCCGGCTTCATTAAACTCATTCATGGTGATGGAGTCGGCCTTGTCTACGGTAGTGTAGATAAGGGAAGCAGGCATGTCCTTGATGCCGTCCAGAATCTGTGTGGTCTGTCTGAGCAGGTCTACGTCTTCCGGAGAGTACTGACCGGAGGCTATGCCGGCCTGAGTGAAAAAGTCGGAGAAAAAGCGATTCTCCAGCACCTTCAGGCTGTCAATCAGGCGGCTCATGGAGACTGTATCGATGCGGATGCCTTCTTTTTCCAGACGGTAAGCGGCTTCGAAGGTCATTTTGGCCTTAATTTCCTCCAGCTGGCGGCGGGCTCTGATGGAAGCAGCCTGACCTACGCCGGTATGGCTGTAATCCTCCAGAAGCCTTGAGACCTCCGGAGACTTCCGGTCCACTTCTTCCTGGGCCTCATTTAACTCTGAAAGAGTAAGATTTACACCATTTGCAGTCTCTGCATGGGTGCGCTCCATATTTTTGGCAACAGCGACATTAACTGCAGTGTCACTGACTTTATTGGTATTTTCAACAATTTTTCTGACCTGCTTGCCGGTAGCGGACAGGAGATTCATCTGCTTGGGATCCTGACCTATGGAGATAGCGTCCACGGCTTTGGTCAGGATGTCGTCCTTGCCCAGCTTGATTTTGGTGATCTGGGCATAAGCCTTTAGATTTTCAGCAGTCAGAGGGATGTCCTTCTTGATAAAATCCTGAGCGGCTTCGGTCATTTCGCGACCGGAACGGAGTCCGGCCTGAAAAAGAAGGTGGGTCACTGTGGGCTCCAGCTGCTTCCAGGCCTCCTGGGAAAGAGGGCGTTCCTTTTTGTTCAGGGCAGCGTGGGCTGTGCGGGCTTCTGCGATATTTTCCAGGGTAGGCGCCAGCTTGTTTCTTATGAGATATTCGGCTTCGGAGGCTGATACCCGGGTTTCGCTTCCGGCCAGCTCCAGGGCCTGGGATACACGTTCTATATTGAGCTCGGTAAGGGGAAGATTAGCCTTGATCAGCTTATCTGCGATTAAGCGGGCATCGGGCACATCCGGGAGATTGGCGATGGCCTGGGCCACAACGGCAGCCTGGTCCTCCTTAAGGCTCTCTATCTGGCCTGCCTGGGCTGCATCAAACATTTCCTTCTGCAGCTTTATTCGGTCCAAAGCGGCCTGCATGGCTTCCGCAGTCATATCGAAGATGTCAAAGCCTTCATTTATCAGCATTTCCATGTCTTCCGTAGTCATGCGGTTGCCGGTATCGGAAAGTCTCGCCTGATTTCTTTCGGCTTCTGTCTTTTCTTCGAATTTTTCAGCAGTGCTGTCCTCGCCGGATATATTTTTACTGTAGAGATCGGACTGCAGTGCGGACTCGCTCATTTCCGCTGTGGCAAAGGCTGCCTCGATGGTGTCCTTAAAGCCGCTTTTTCCGGAAGCCTTTGGAGCGCCGATTTTTTTCAAGGCCTCTTCCAAACCTGTGGAAGGAGCTGACTTGGAAGAGGGGGCGCCATATGCATTTATTGCGTTCTGTATATTCATACTATCTCCTTTTTTGAAACGAAGTGGAAAAAATGGAGAACGCCGTAGGCGTTTGATAAGCCATGCCTTCATGCGAAGCATGAAATATCATGGCTCAGTGTCCTCTTTCCTCCCCTTTCGAAAAAATGGGAATTGTTTCGATTTCTGTGTTTGCCGTAGGATAAAGTCCCTGCGTTTATATAATCGACACAAAACGGTCTTTTCTTTAATTTGGGATGGTTTTCGACGGGAAGATAAGAAAGGAGTTAGATTAAACTTATATAAACTCATTGAATTTTCTTTAAAAAATGATATACTTGAAATATTCTAATTGTTCTGAACTTTATGGGTGTTTACAAACCAAAAAAATAAATACAATAAAGACAACAGGAGGCAGCATCATGATTAAAAAAGAAATGATCGCAATGCTACTTGCGGGTGGTCAGGGCTCCAGACTGGGTGTTCTTACATCTTCCATAGCCAAGCCGGCAGTGTCTTTCGGCGGTAAGTATCGTATCATCGATTTCCCCTTAAGTAACTGCATCAATTCAGGCGTGGATACAGTGGGTGTACTTACTCAGTACCAGCCGCTGAGGCTTAATACTCACATCGGTATCGGTATTCCGTGGGATCTGGACCGAAATGTGGGTGGTGTTTCCATTCTTCCTCCATACGAGAAGAGTGCTAATACCGAGTGGTATACAGGTACAGCAAATGCTATATACCAGAACCTTAAGTACATGGAATACTATAATCCTGAATATGTACTCATCCTGGGCGGTGACCATATTTATAAAATGGATTATGAGATGGTTCTGGACTATCATAAGGCTCACAATGCTGATATTACCCTCGCTACGATTCCGGTTCCTATTGAGGAAGCCAGCAGATTCGGCGTGGTAATCACAGATGATGAGGGCCGCATTCAGGAATTCGAGGAAAAGCCGCCGAAGCCCAGATCAAATCTGGCATCTATGGGTATTTATATATTCAACTGGAAGGTCCTTCGTGAGTCCTTACTGGCACTTAAGGATCAGCCGGGCTGCGACTTCGGTAAGCATATCATTCCTTACTGCCACGCTAACGGCAAGAGAATTTTCGCTTATACCTTTACAGGCTACTGGAAGGATGTAGGTACTCTGCAGTCCTACTGGGAGTCCAATATGGAGCTCATCGACCTTCTCCCTGTATTCAATCTCTATGAGGAATTCTGGAAGATTTATACCAAGACAGACCGCATTCCTCCTTCCTATATCGCAGAAGGTGCTTTGATCGAGCGTGCTCTGGTCAGTGAAGGCGCTGAGGTCTACGGTGAGGTATATAATTCCATACTCGGTCCCGGTGTTATCATAGGCGAGGGCACCGTGGTACGTGACTCCATCATCATGGCCGGTACTGTTATCGGCAAGGGATGCGAGGTCAACAAGGCCATTATCGCAGAGAGCTGTACTGTGGGCGACAATGTCAAAATGGGTATCGGCGAGGAAAAGCCAAATACCTGGAAGCCCGCTGTCTATACAGACGGTATCGTCACCATCGGTGAGCCGTCAGTCATTCCTTCTAATGTTTGCATCGGTAAAAATACTGCTATTTCAGGTACCACAACTACTGCGGATTACCCTAACGGCAGACTTGAGTCCGGCGAAAGCATCATAAAGGGAGGTGACATGTAATGAGAGCTATAGGTATTATTCTTGCAGGTGGTAACAGCACCAAAATGAGAGAGCTTTCCAATAAGCGTGCCATCGCGGCTATGCCTGTGGGCGGCAGCTACAGAGCCATCGACTTCACACTTTCCAACATGACCAATTCTCATGTTCAGAAGGTAGCTGTACTGACTCAGTACAATTCCAGATCTCTGAATGAGCATCTTTCCTCATCCAAGTGGTGGGACTTCGGTCGTAAGCAGGGCGGACTTTTCGTTTTCACTCCGACCATCACTCCCGAGAACAGCTACTGGTATCAGGGTACAGCAGATGCCATCGCTCAGAATATCTCATTTTTGAAAAACAGCCACGAGCCTTATGTAGTTATTGCATCAGGCGACTGCGTATATAAAATGGATTACAATAAGGTCCTGGAGTATCATATCAATAAGCATGCAGACGTAACAGTAGTTACCCGTGTAATGCCTGAGGATGAGGATGTATCCCGCTATGGTACAGTTACCGTAGACGAGAATATGCGCATCACAGATATGGAAGAAAAGCCACTGCTGGCCAAGTCACACCGCATTTCCACCGGTGTTTACATCATCCGCCGCAGACAGCTGATAGAACTTCTGGAAAAATCCATGGAGGAAGACAGAACAGATCTGGTTTCCGACATTATTATCCGTTATAAGGATGTTAAAAACATTTATGCATACGATATGGAAGGCTACTGGGCAAATATCGCTACCGTGGAATCATACTTCCGTACCAACAAGGACTTCCTGAAAAAGGAAATCCACGATTACTTCTTCAAGGAGTATCCTGATGTTTACTCCAAGATAGATGATAATCCTCCTGCGAAATACAATCCCGGAGCCAAGGTGAGCAATTCCCTTGTATCCAGTGGATGTATTATAAATGGTGTCATAGACGACTCCGTGCTCTTTAAGAAGGTTTATGTAGGCAACAACTGCACCATCAAGAACTCAATCATTCTGAATGACGTTCATATCGGTGACAATACCTACATTGAAAACTGCATCATAGAGAGCAGAGATACGATTAAGCCTAACTCAACTTTCATAGGGGAAAATGGAGAAGTCAGGGTGGTTGTCGTAAAGGGCGACCGAATTAAAATCGGAAGCGTTTAATGAACACTAAGTAATTTCAAAGGAGAGTTATAAGTTATGAACATCACAGACGTGAGAATCAGAAAAGTAGAGAAGGAGGGCAAAATGAAGGCCGTTGCATCCATCACATTGGATGACGAGTTCGTAGTACACGATATCAAAATTATCGATGGCGACAAGGGTTTATTCATTGCAATGCCAAGCCGTAAGACCGGAGAGGGCGAATACAAAGACATCGCTCATCCTATCAATTCCTCTACCAGAGAGGCTATGCAGAAGCTTATTTTAGAGCGTTACGAGCAGTCCCTCACAGAAGATTCTTTTGCTGAGAATTAATCAACAAAGTAAAAAGTAAAAAGGGAGAAAAACCGCAGTCGGTGGGCTGCGGTTTTTTCTTGTTTATATTGGGGAAATAGGGTAAAATAAAGTGTTAGTATTGTTTTTTGTAAAAAAGAGGAATTGGTTATGAAGATTATAGTTGGATTGGGAAATCCCACAAAGGAATATACGGGTACAAGACATAATATTGGATTTGCGGCCCTGGATTATATCGCTGACAAAGCGGGGATAAGGGTGAATGAAAAGAAGTTCAAGGCTCTTTGCGGAAGCGGGATTATCGGTGGGCAGAAGGTACTGCTGGTGAAGCCGGAGACCTATATGAATCTTTCGGGGGAAGCGGTAATAGAAGCCGTGAAATACTTTAAGTGCGATGTGAGCGACGTGCTGATTATATACGACGATATCAATCTGGAGCCTGGTTTTATCCGTATTCGTGAAAAGGGTTCGGCAGGCGGACATAACGGTATTAAGAGCATTATAAAGCATCTGGGTACTGAGGAATTCAGCAGAATTCGTATAGGTGTGGGTGAAAAGCCCAAGGATTGGGACCTGGCGGATTATGTGCTGGGGCATTTTTCGAAGGAAGAAAATGAAATTATCAGGAAAACCTTTGATGAGGTTTACGACTCCGTAGAGCTTTTCAATCAGGAAAAGCTGCAGATGGCCATGAATCTCTACAACAAGAAAAAGCTACAATAAAGGACAAGAATGAACAATCTTATTCAATTAATTGAACATATGCCGGAAAGGGCTGAGGTAGCAGCGGCACTTAAATTATTCAGGACTCCTGTCAGCGTGACGGGATGCGCGGATTCTCAGAAGTGCCATTTAGCTGCTTCACTTTTCGAGCCTTACAAAAACGCCCTCTATGTGGCAGGAAATGAGCTTCATGCCAGAGAAGTGTATGAAGACCTGAGACTGTATGACAGAGATGTTTTCTATTATCCTGCCAAAGACCTGATTTTCTACAATGCGGATGTTAAAGGAACCGCTGTGGTCAAGGAAAGAATGGCCGTCATCAGGAAAATTCTTTCGGGTGAAAAGGTCACTATCGTGACAAGCGTGGATGCTCTTTTGGACAAGATTCTGCCACCTGAGCGTCTGAAAAAGAATGTTCTGGTGGTAAGAGACACGGATATTCTGGATGTGAAGGCGCTGAAGGCACAGCTTACATCCATAGGATATGAGAGACAGGATCAGGTATCAGGGCCGGGAGAATTCGCTATTCGAGGCGGTATTATAGATATTTTCCCGCTGAATGAGGACCTGCCCACCCGTATAGAGCTTTTTGACGATGAAGTAGATTCCATGCGTACCTTCGATGCTGAGTCCCAGAGGTCCGGAGAGAATTCCGTGGTTCACGAGCTGGTAGTGTATCCGGCTTCCGAATACATACTGACAGATAGCGAGATGGAAGCGGGTTTTGCCCGTATTCGCGACGAAGAGGAGGGCCAGGAGTATAAGTTCAGGGCCTATATGCAAAACGAAGAGGCTACCAGGCTCAAGCACAGTGTACAGGGGGCTATCGACAGTATAGAGATGACCCGCGGCCGAGCATCGGTGGATTCCTTCGCGGTGTCCTTTTATGATGACCTGGTGTCCTTTATCGACTATTTTGACAAGGATTCTCTTATTCTTTTTGATGAGCCTGTCCGTATGGAGGAAAAGGCTGAGGCTGTGACCCGGGAATTCCAGGAAGGTATGATGGGACGTCTTACCAACGGCTATATTCTGCCTTCCCAGGCGGATGTTATATGGGGCTACAAGGATGTTTTTGCCAGAGCCTCCAGGAAAAGATTGGCCATTTTGTCAGCTCTGGAATACGGCTTCGCCGGAATCAAGGTGAAGGAATCCTTTAATATCTATACCAGGAATATAAATAACTACACTACATCCTTTGAGCTGCTGGTACGGGATGTACAGAATTTTAAGAGTAAAAATTACAAGACGGTGATCGTCACCGGTTCTCAGGCCAGAGCCAAGAGGCTTACGGATGAGCTAAGAGAGGCAGAGGTCAATGCGGTATATGTGGACGATCCGGAGCGAGAGATACTGCAGGGAGAAGTAATAGTAGTAAACGGACCTCTGCATAAGGGTTTTGAATATATTTCTGCCCGCGTGGCAGTGCTGGCTGAGGGAGATTCCTTCGGGGCAGACCGTAAGAAAAATAAGAAAAAACGTGCAGCATCGGGCCGTGAGGTGATGTCTCTGCATGAGCTCTCCTTCGGTGATTATGTAGTTCATGAGCACTGCGGACTGGGTATTTACAGAGGTATCATGAAGCTGGAGCAGGATAAGACGGCCCAGGACTACGTGAAAATCGAGTACGGTGATGGTACGCTTTACATACCGGCAACAGGGCTGGAAACCATTCAGAAGTATGCCAGCGGTGATGCGGACAAGAAGCCGAAAATCAGCAAGCTTAATTCTCCGGAGTGGCACAGAACTCACGAGAGAGTAAAACATGCCGTAGCTGATATAGCGGAACAACTGGTAAAACTTTATGCTATAAGAAGTACACGTCCGGGCTTTTCTTTTTCACCGGATAATACCTGGGTAAATGAGTTCGAGGAGCTTTTCCCTTACGAGGAGACTGAGGATCAGCTGAAGGCCATAGAGGATACCAAGCGTGACATGGAGTCGGGCCGTATTATGGACCGACTTATCTGCGGAGACGTGGGCTTCGGAAAGACGGAAATAGCCCTGCGTGCGGCCTTCAAGGCGGTCCAGGACAATAAGCAGGTAGTAGTGCTGGTGCCTACCACTATTTTGGCCCAGCAGCACTACAATACCTTTAAGAGTCGAATGATGAAATATCCGGTGACGGTGGAGCTTTTGTCCAGATTCCGTACACCGGCTCAGCAGAGAGAGACTCTTAAGGGAGTGGCAGCGGGTACCGTGGATATCCTGATCGGTACTCACAGAGTCCTTTCCCAGGATGTAAAGTTCAAAAATCTCGGCCTTCTGGTGGTGGACGAGGAACAGCGCTTCGGCGTGACCCACAAGGAAAAAATCAAGGAAATGAAGAAGGATGTGGACGTGCTGACCCTGACGGCAACACCTATTCCCCGTACTCTTCATATGAGCCTGTCGGGCATCAGAGACATGTCTGTGCTGGAGGAGGCTCCGGTGGACCGTTTGCCGATACAGACCTTTGTCATGGAGCATAACGACGAGCTGATTCGAGAGGCTATTTCCAGAGAAGCGGCCAGAGGTGGCCAGGTTTACTTTGTTTACAACAGGGTAAACGGCATAGAAGAGAAGGCTGCCCGCATTCAGGAGCTTTGTCCGGAGCTGTCTGTGGTCTTTGCTCACGGACAGATGTCTGAGAGGGAGCTGGAGCGTATCATGTACGATTTCGTCAGCGGCGAAATTGATGTGCTGGTGGCTACCACTATTATTGAGACCGGTCTGGATATCTCCAATGTAAATACAATTATTATTGATAATGCTGACAAAATGGGACTTTCCCAGCTCTATCAGCTGCGCGGCCGTGTGGGACGCTCCGACAGAACTGCCTATGCTTTTCTTATGTACAGCCGCGGGCAGGTGCTGACGGAGGTGGCTGAGAAGAGATTAAAGGCTATCCGCGATTTTACGGAATTGGGATCAGGCTTCAGAATAGCTATGAGAGACCTGGAGATCAGAGGTGCCGGCAATGTGCTGGGCGCAGAACAGTCGGGTCACATGGCGGAAGTGGGGTATGATCTGTACTGCAAGATGCTGGACACGGCCATCAGGAAGGTAAAGGGCGAGGAGGTCGAGCTGGATGAATTTGATACCGTCATCAAGATGTCCATCGATGCCTACATTCCGGATAACTACATAAAAAATGAGACGCAGAAGCTGGATATGTACAAGCGTATCGCCATGGTGGAGACCGAGGAGGAGCGCATGGACGTGCTGGATGAGCTTACTGACAGATACGGTGAACCGCCTGTGGTAGTGGATAATCTTCTGCATGTTGCGAAAATCAAGGCTACCTGCCACAGTCTTTATATTACCCAGCTGGTATCGGCGGGAGACGTCATCAAATTCTGGCTTTTCCCCAGAGCGCGCTACAAGACAGAGTTGATAGATAAGTTTTTGACAGATCATTCTCCTATGGCGAAGCTTACCTGGGGCGACAACCCTTGCATCACCTACATTTTGCCGAAGGAAAAGAAGAAGCTGACTCAGAAGGAAACTGAGAAACGGCTGCTGGAAAGCATTACCGCCTTTTTGGAGGATATGAAGGTACTTATATGATTATAAGAAAAAGAAACATTGTGATTGGCTTACTTACGTGCGCCTTACTTTTGACCGGGTGTACCATCAGTAATCCTTTTTCAAAGAATACGACAAAATGGAACAGCAATGCCTTTATGAGAGTGGGGGATCAGCAGATCGACTACCACGAAGCGCTGGTATATCTGGATGCGGCCCGCAGCGACTATGAAAAGTACTATGGCAGCGGCATCTGGGATTTTCAGGTGGGGGCTTACGGTGAGACACTTCAGGAAAAAATTAAGGCGCAGGTGCTGGAGGATATTGTCTACATAAAGCTGGTATGCAGTAAGGCTACAGAGCTGTCCGTGACATTGACCAACGATGAGCTTCTGCAGGTGGATCAGCAGACCGCGAGCTATATGGCGGGGCTTTCCGAAAGCGAAGCTGCAGAAATAGGAATTAATAAGGACACGGTCCACAGAGTCTATGCGGATAATGCCCTGGCCAAGAAGATTTTTGAGCAGTCGACCCTGAATATCGATACAAATATTCCCAATGACGAAGCGCAGAGACATCATTTTTATTCCATAGCAATCAGAAAATTCAAAATCGGTTCGGATGGCTCGAGAATTGAGTACAGTGACAGTGAAAAACAGGATATTCTGAAGAGAATGGAGGATATCCGGAAGGAAGCAGCCAAAGCGAAAGACTTTAAAAGGTACGCTGAGGGCGTGACCGAGGAAGCGGGATATCTGGATTTTTACGCAGGAAGAGATGATGTGCCGGAGGGGGCTTCAGCGGCTCTGGAATTGCAGGACAAGACCATGAGCGGCATAGTGGAGGCCAAGGATTATTTCTTTAT
>JAZUHR010000072.1:0-2723 GCA_045641825.1 Lachnospiraceae bacterium | reverse complement strand
GATTTTTCTTCGCTGTTTGCATAAACTCAACATTATCTTTCGTCCGATCAAACAGATTCAGAATACTTTCTACAGATTCGTCCGCTTTCATGCCATTAATTCCTTTTCTTAAGATGTCCATACACTCCATCTCTTCGGCATTTAAAAGCAGATCTTCTCTTCTGGTACCGGACTTCGGAATATCAATTGCCGGGAAAATTCTCTTCTCCTGAAGTTTACGATTCAGAACAAGTTCCATGTTGCCTGTTCCCTTGAATTCCTCATATACAACATCATCCATCTTGCTGCCGGTACCGACAAGTGCTGTGGCAAGAATCGTAAGAGAACCGCCCTCACGCATATTGCGGGCTGCGCCGAAAAACTTCTTAGGGAAGCCCAAAGCGGCAGGATCCAGACCGCCCGACAGAGTACGTCCGGATGACTGGCAAGTAAGATTGCAGGCTCTTGCCATTCTTGTCAATGAGTCTACCAGTATCACTACATCCTCTCCGTATTCCACCAGTCTCTTGGCATGCTCCAGCACCATGTTGGAGACTCTCTGATGCTTAAGGGGCTCCTCATCAAATGTAGAATATATCACCTCTACCTTTTCCCCCTTAATGGAGTCCTTCATATCGGTAACTTCCTCAGGTCTTTCATCTATCAGAAGGATAATCAGGTTTACGTCCGGATGATTTTTCGTAATGGATTTTGCCACCTGCTTAAGCAGAGTGGTTTTACCGGATTTAGGCTGGGAAACAATCATGCCTCTCTGTCCCTTGCCCACAGGCGCAATGAGATCTACCATTCTCATAGCTACCGAGCTTTCCGGATTTTCCAGGTGAAGTCTCTGATTAGGGAAAATAGGAGTCAGATTTTCGAATTTCCTTCTTCTTTGAGTTTCCTCCACAGTATGTCCGTTTACTGTCTTTATGTAAAGGAGAGCAGCGAACTTCTCCGTGGGCAACTGTATCTTGGTATTGCCTTTAATAACATCACCTGTACGAAGCCCATACTTTCTTAGCTGGTAAGGAGAAACATAGACGTCTGCATTACCGGGCATGAAATTATCGCATCTGATAAATCCATAGCCTTCCTCCAGTACTTCCAGAATTCCTACCTTTTCCATTCCGGAATCCAGAGACATATCAATATCTTCCGTACGTCTCTGAGGGTTCTGCTGATTCTGCATATTCTGAGCAGGTTGCAGCATTCTCTGAGGATTCTGAGGTCTGCGCTGCATCTTAAGGTTTTCCTGGCCCTGTGCTCTATCCTGCATTTGCGGCCTTATCATACGTTCAGATGTCTTCTCTGTACTTACCGCAGGCTTTTCAACCGAGTTCTCTGTGCTTACCGCTGGCTTTTCAACCGGTTTCTCTATACTTACCGCAGGCTTTTCGCTTTTCTTCTCTGAATTCACAACGGGCTTCTCTGCAGCCTTCTTTTCTGCTTTTTCTGCTGCTTTCGCGCTGCTCTTATCTTCTTTTTCAAAGAGGGCAATCAATTCATCCTTTTTAAGCGCAGAAACGCCCTTCATATTTCTTTCCTTGGCAATTGCTTTTAACTCGGCTACAGACAAAGACTTATAATCCATAAAAATTACACCTTCCTGTTAAGTATCATATTTAATTCAAAATAAGGGGGAAAAATTGGAATAAAATAATAGAACAGAATATAGTATATATCAAAACAAATCTTAAGTAAAGAAAAATAAATCGGGCAAAGTCGCCTCTGCCCGATTGAAAACTCATTATTTAATTTTGTAAAGTATGGCCTTAAGTACCTTTCTGCGCAGGAGCTCGTATCTAATCTCTGTCTCTGCATCGCCCACCATAAAGGAACTTACCTCGACGCTGTCCTTTTCAGACTCATATTCATCGGTAGCCACAGTGACTCCCTCTGCTTCCGCCAGAGCCTGTATCACAAGCCGGTTCTTCATCTCATTCTTCGCAAAGCCTTCGGCAAAGAAGCGCAGTGCTTCCCTGGAATCCAGATGAAAAAGGAAGTAAAGCATCTCCTCAAATGAAGCATTATTGCCCTTGGAATTGTAGTCAGCCACTTCTTCTTCCACCAGCTTCACGTAGAAGGCCTCTATATTATCAGCAAGCTTTTCCGCCATGTCACCGGGCAAATTCTCCACTTGAGAATGAGTGCAGATATAGAGATAGAGTTCATCCATCTGCTCATTTTCATCTGAAGCATTGGTAGAAAAGGCTGTAAAATCACAAATTGCGACCTTACATTCAGCTTTTTCCACCCTGCCACACGCACAAATCACCCAAGCAAGCAGCATAGAAAGTCCCAGAAGAATCGTGGATTTTCTGAAAACCCTACCCATGCTATATCTTCTCGAACCGTTCCACATCAACAACAAAGATAGTAGCACCACCTACATCCACCATTACAGGATATGGTGTAATTCCCTGATTGGCGCCTACTGCCGGTGATACATTGGCAGTGATACGCTGTCTGGGCCCGCATTCCCTCTTAACAATTTCAATAAGTCTCTCGACTCTTTCTTCCTGAGTACCTACAATCATGGTAGTATTGCCGGCGCGCAGAAAGCCACCGGTGGATGCCATTTTGGTCACAGAAAAACCGTGCTTGTTAAGCGAACTCATAACCTTGTTGTCATCTTCAGAACTAACGATAATATAAGCAAGTTTCATACTCTTCTCCCCTTAGCATTAGTGTGCTAAATATACTTTACTGTGAATAATTGCTATACGTCTTATTTGTCAGCC
>JAZUHR010000071.1:0-10846 GCA_045641825.1 Lachnospiraceae bacterium | reverse complement strand
ATAGTTTTTATATGTTTTTATAACAAATTTGCACATTAAAAAGGAGTCCCTTAAGTCAGGAACTCCTTTCGGTATAAGTCTTTGAATTTTTTACATAAGTCTTGCATGCCACTTCTGAAGAGAGTGGATATTGGCCTCACCATTCTGCTGAATATAAAGGATACCCTCTGCTGTAGCACGTGCTGCTGCTACTGTAGTCATGTAAGGAATTCTGTTCTTGATAGCTGCCTTTCTGATGTAGGAGTCATCATAGATAGATTCCTTCTTGGAGGATGGTGTATTTACAATGAGGTCAAGCTCGCCATTGGCAATGAGATCAAGGATATTCGGTCTGCCCTCCTGAAGTTTGTTGATTATCTCGCAAGGAATGCCGTTTTCACGGAAAGTCTTGGCAGTACCGCTGGTGGAAACGATGGAGAAGCCTGCCTTAACAAATGTACGGGCAACCTCAATCATCTCGTCCTTGTCACGATTGTTGATGGAAATAAGGACCTTGCCTCCCTTAACAGGAAGTGCTGTCTTAGTGCCCTCCTGAGCCTTTACAAAGGCCTCGCCGTAGTTCTTGCTGATACCGAGCACTTCACCTGTAGATCTCATCTCCGGTCCGAGTACAGGGTCTACCTCAGGGAACATATTGAACGGGAATACAGCTTCCTTTACACCGTAGTAAGGGATAGGATCGTTCTTGAGAGCAGGCACCGGTGAAGGACGGCCTGTAAGCTCTGCTGTGATAATATCTGTAGCCAGAGGTACCATGCGGATATTACATACCTTGGATACAAGCGGCACTGTACGGCTGGCACGTGGATTAGCCTCGATTACAAATACCTTGCCGTTCTCGATAGCATACTGAATGTTCATAAGGCCCTGAACATGCATTTCCTCGGCAATTTTCTTGGTATAAGTATTGATAGTTTCCAGATTCTCAGGACTAATGTGAACGGAAGGAATGATACAAGCAGAGTCACCTGAATGGATACCTGCCAGCTCGATATGCTCCATAACTGCAGGAACATATGCGTGTGTACCATCAGAGATAGCATCTGCCTCACACTCCATAGCGTGATTTAAAAATCTGTCGATAAGGATAGGTCTGTCAGGTGTAACGCCAACAGCCGCTGCCATGTAGCCCTCCATAGCCTCATCGTCGTAAACAACTTCCATACCACGACCACCGAGTACGAAGGAAGGACGAACCATTACAGGATAACCGATGCGATTTGCAATAGCCTTTGCTTCTTCTGCATCAACAGCCATACCTGCTTCAGGCATCGGGATACCAAGCTTGTCCATCATAGCGCGGAAAAGATCTCTGTCCTCAGCCATATCAATAACAGAAGGCTGTGTACCTAAAATCTTTACACCATACTTCTCCAGGTCTGCTGCCAGATTCAGAGGTGTCTGACCACCAAACTGAGCGATAACGCCCAGAGGCTTTTCCTTCTCATAGATCGCAAGTACATCCTCCAGGGTAAGAGGCTCGAAGTAAAGCTTATCGGAGGTATCGTAGTCTGTAGATACTGTCTCAGGATTACAGTTAACGATAATGGTCTCAAAACCAAGCTTTTTAAGAGCCTGTGCAGCATGTACGCAGCAATAGTCGAATTCAATACCCTGACCGATACGGTTCGGACCGCCACCCAGGATCATAATCTTCTTGGTATCTGTATTTACAGGATTCTTGTCAGGTGCATTGTATGTGGAATAGTAGTAAGCGGAATTTTCTGTACCGGATACGTGTACGCCTTCCCAGGTCTCTACTACGCCCAGAGCTGTTCTCTTATTTCTGATAGCCTCTTCTGTCTGACCTGTAATCTTAGCCAGATATCTGTCGGAGAAGCCATCCTTTTTCGCACGGGTAAGCATCTCATCAGATGGCATACCGTTTACTGCCTTGATAGCCTCTTCCTCTTCTACCAGCTCCTTCATCTGGGTGATGAAGAATTCCTTAACAGCTGTAAGATTCATGATTTCATCTACGGTAGCGCCCTTTCTCAGAGCCTCGTAGATAAGGAAATATCTCTCTGAAGAAGGTGTAACAAGCTTCTTTAAGAGTTCTTCCTTGGTTAAATTATTGAAATCCTTGGCATATCCCAGGCCGTATCTGCCTGTCTCTAAGGATCTGATAGCCTTCTGGAAGGCTTCCTTGAAATTCTTACCGATGGACATTACTTCGCCTACGGCTCTCATCTGAGTGCCCAGCTTGTCCTCAACACCCTTGAATTTCTCAAATGCCCATCTGGCGAACTTAATAACTACATAGTCGCCGTCCGGAACGTATTTGTCCAGAGTACCGTATTTTCCGCAAGGGATATCGGAAAGGTTGAGACCTGTAGCCAGCATCGCAGAAACCAAAGCGATAGGGAAGCCTGTTGCCTTGGAAGCAAGAGCTGAGGAACGGGAGGTACGTGGATTAATCTCGATAACGATGATTCTGTCTGTCTTGGGGTCATGTGCGAACTGAACGTTGGTACCGCCTACTACCTGTACGGAATCAACGATACGGTAAGCCTGCTCCTGAAGCTTCTTCTGTACTTCCTGTGAGATAGTAAGCATAGGAGCTGAACAGAAGGAGTCACCTGTATGAACGCCGATAGGATCGATGTTTTCGATAAAGCAGACAGTAATCATATTGCCGGCATTATCACGAACGATTTCAAGTTCAAGTTCTTCCCAGCCCAGGATAGATTCCTCGATAAGAACCTGACCGATAAGAGAAGCTGCAATACCGCGGGATGCGATGACCTTAAGCTCCTCTTTATTGTAAACAAGACCGCCGCCTGCGCCGCCCATGGTATATGCAGGACGAACAACTACAGGGTAGCCCAGTCTGTCTGCGATAGCCAGGGCTTCATCTACGGTGTAAGCGATATCGGACTGTGCCATCTCGATGCCGATTTCTTCCATCTGCTTCTTGAAGGCAACTCTGTCCTCACCGCGCTCGATGGCATCGATCTGAACACCGATTACCTTTACATTATATTTGTCCAAAATGCCCTTCTCAGCCAGCTCTGAACAAAGATTCAGGCCGGACTGGCCGCCCAGATTCGGAAGCACAGCGTCAGGACGCTCTTTGGCTATAATCTGCTCCAGTCTCTCAGCATTCAGAGGCTCGATGTATGTAACATCAGCAGTTTCAGGGTCTGTCATAATAGTAGCCGGATTGGAGTTTACCAACACGATCTCATAGCCAAGCTTTCTGAGAGCTTTACAAGCCTGAGTACCGGAGTAGTCAAACTCACACGCCTGTCCGATTACAATAGGACCGGATCCAATAATAAGTACCTTGTGAATGTCGTTACGTTTAGGCATTTTCGTTCCCCTTTGAACTAATTTTTTGTTTTATTTTTTATTTACAAAGGCAATAGCATCTGCGAGGAGCTCGCGCTCGTCCATATGATACTTGACACCCTTGATTTCCTGATAGTCTTCGTGACCCTTGCCGGCAAGAACTATGATATCTCCGTCCTTGGCATTTGTCACTGCGTACTTAACGGCTTCTCTTCTGTCCGGAATGGTGATGTACTCGCCATCCGCCTTCTTAACGCCTGTCAGTATATCCTCTATGATTGCTTCCGGCTCCTCGAAGCGGGGATTATCGGAAGTAACTATAGTAAAATCCGCCATACGGGAGGAAACTTCTCCCATCTCGTATCTTCTGCTCTTGGCACGATTGCCGCCGCATCCGAAGAGACATACTATACGTCCGGGCTTGTAGGCCTTAAGAGTACCCAGAAGGCTTTCCAGCGCCATAGCATTATGAGCGTAATCAATCATAACCGTGTACTTGGGCGCTCCCGGTATTTTTTCGGATACGGGAACTATCTCGGTGCGTCCGCATACCTTGGTATCCTGCAAGGCCTTCTGCACCTTTACAGAATCCAGATCAAAGTGACTGCAAAGAGCTATGGCTGTCAGAGAGTTATATACCGAAAACATCCCCGGCATATCCAGCTCTACATGGAAATCAGCCTTTCCCTGCACGTCGTAGGAGGTAATAAGCTTGCCCTCTTCCTGTGAAAAAGAAATATTGGCCGCTCTGAAGTCCGCATCCTTTTCTGTGGAAAAAGTCTCTACCTCACAGGTATGACCTGCAAGAATTCCCTCTATGTGCTCGCTGTCTGCATTTACGATACCTGTTTTACACTGGCGGAAAAGCAGGCTCTTGCAGTGCATGTAGTCCTCGAAGTCCTTGTGTTCGTTTTCACCGATGTGATCCGGCTCAAGATTGGTAAAAATACCGTAGTCGAAAGTAATGCCGGCTACGCGGTCCATCATAAGGCCCTGGGAAGAAACCTCCATAACCACAGCCTTTAAGCCCGCATCTGCCATGCGCCTGAAGTAATTCTGCACGGCAAAGCTTTCCGGTGTGGTATTGCTGGCGTGGATAGACTCATCACCGATGAGTATCTCGATGGTACCGATAAGTCCTGTAGGAATACCGGCCTTCTCCAAGATATTCTTAATCATATATGTGGTAGTGGTCTTACCCTTGGTACCGGTAACACCTATGGTAATAAGCTCATTTGCAGGATGTCCGAAATAAGCCGCAGCCATGAAGGCCAGCGCTTTTCTGGTATCCTTTACTTTGATAAATGTGACACTGTCTGCCTCAGGCATATTCATAAGTTCCTTTAGGCCGTTTACCTCGGAAGGATCTTTTTCGATAACGATAGCCTTGGCGCCCTTCCCGATAACCTCAGGGATAAAGTCATGGGCATCTCTCACGGCTCCGTTTATGCAGACAAAAGCCGCGCCCTCCTTGACTTTTCTGGAATCATAGGTAAGTACTGTAATTTCCTTGCTGTCCTTACCCTTAATAACCTCATATTCAATATCTGTAAGTAAATCCTTAATTATCATATTTTCCCTTTCCCCTTTTCCTTCAAAAAACTTATTTCAAAAAGTTGTCGTCAAACTCCGCTGAAAAAACCTCTGTCGCCGGTCCTGTCATGAAGAGGTGATTACTCTCTCTGTCATAGGAAATAGTAAGATCTCCTCCTAAGAGATGTACCAGAACCGTGTCCTCGGTAAGTCCGTTCAGAATGCAGGCGTAGACACAAGCTGTGGTACCTGTACCGCAGGCAAGAGTCTCACCGCTACCACGCTCCCATACGCGCATGTTGATCTCTGTGCGGGACAAAATCTGAACAAACTCAGTGTTCACTCTCTTTGGAAAAATCTTATGATTCTCAAAGAAGGGACCGATTTTTTCTATATCTAAATTCTTCGTATCATCAATAAAAACAGTACAATGAGGATTGCCCATGGATACGCATGTTATGCGATATTCGCTGCCATTTACCGTAACCGGCACATCCACCACCATATCTCCCGGCAAATCTACAGGTACATCGCAGGGCTTCATAATAGGCTCCCCCATGTCTACACGGGCCTGAACCGCCTTGCCCCTTTCGTCCAGAATGAGCTCGATGACCTTGATACCAGCATCAGTCTCTATTTTCAGAGGATTGTGGTCGCTGATGCCATGATCATGCACGTATTTCGCTACACATCTCACACCGTTGCCGCACATCTCTGCTCTGGAGCCGTCGGCATTGTACATCTCCATACGGGCGTCCCCGACTTCACTGGGACAAATCATAATGAGCCCGTCGGATCCTACTCCGAAGTGGCGATCCGACACTTTTTGCGAAAAAAGAGAAGGATTATCTATCACCTCTGTAAAGCAGTTCACGTATACGTAATCGTTTCCGGCACCATGCATCTTAGTGAATTTCATCCTTCTCACCTCATCTCATATTTATTTCCGATGTATTATACCCTAAACTTAGGGAAATTCAAATAAAAATTTGCGCTAGTATTTATAAGTATTTTTTAAGAAAGCCTGCAAAACATTGTTAAACTTTTGCAAACTATGCAAAAACCTTGCGAATAATTTCAATCTTTTTGTAATCAGATTTATATCCGCTCTTTACGGGCGTAGCAGTCAGCCTTTCACCATCGAAATCATATATGGTCTCATTGTAGATACCACGCATATAATCCAGGCTCTCGCCGTCGTCCTCGTGATTAACATAAGGGAAATATTCGACCGTCTTCGGATCTCTGCCCTCTCCCACTACAGGATGAATATAGAGGCAGTCTATCTTCTTTTTATCCAGGGAAGTGAGCCCCCGGTACATAGGAAGCAGTGCGCCCTCTCTGGCAAAAATACCACTGTCGCCCAGTTCCATCTCTACAATGTACTCCTTACCGCCTTCGTAGGTCTTACCGGCAAAAAGGTCCACCCAGCGTCCTTCCGGGAAGTAAACGATACGGCTCTTCTGCCCCTGGCAAAGTATAGGCGCGTGAAGGATATACTTACCTATCATGACCTCAGTATTTTCCTCCAGGGTACGCTTATCGCAGGGATAATAGTAGAAAAGCGGCGCTATCATGGGGCTGCCGTCCACATGTGCCTGCCATTGCAGATCGTAGAGGTAAGGCATTAAATCGTATCGCAGGCGATAGTACTTTTTACAGATATCGTAGGTCTCGTCATCAAAAGCATAAGGCTCCTGGAAACGGGTATTTTTACAGGAATGATTACGGAAATAGGGCATAAAGATATTGGCTTCGGTCCAGCGGATAAGCAACTCCTTGCTGCATTCGTTGCCAAAACCGCCCACATCCACCGAATTCATGGCAAAGCCGGACATATTCATAGTCGCGAGCTGTGGAAGAGACGCTCTCAGGTGATCCCAGAGGGACTGGTTATCGCCGTTCCAGGAAGTGGTATAGCGGGAGGTAGTGGCAAAGCCTGCACGGGTAATAACTGTAGGTCTCTTGTTGTTATTGGTAAAAGCTGCCGCCAGAGTCCTACTCATATACTCTGCATAGAGATTATGTACCTCATTGTGGTAGCGTACGCGGCCACTGTCATCCACAAATTCCACATCATCCGGAAGCGGACCGTTAAAAGATGCCGGCTCATTCATGTCTCCCCAGATACCCTGCACTCCGTACCTGTCCATAAATTCTTCCGTGATGCGGGTAAGGTAATCCCTGGTCTCTTTTTTGAAATAATTGGGGTACTTGCTGTCACCGGGCCATACAGCATTCACATAATCTTCGCCATCCTTTTGGGCAAAGCCCTTATTTTCTGTCAGATGGTCATATATATTATAGCCCTCCTCCAGCTTAACCGCAGGGTCTATGATGGTGATAATACCCACACCGTCCTTTTTGAAATCATCGGTCAGTGTCTTAAAGTCCGATATATAATTCTGATCCACGGTATAGACCTTGTAGCGGTCCATATAGTCTATATCAAAGTGGATAAAGTCCAGGGGCCAGCCGTCTTCTCTGTGATGTCGTACCATTTCACGGGCCTGCTCTTCTGTATAGGACCATCTGGACTGGTGGGCTCCCATGAATTTAAGAGTGGTAAAAAGCTGGCGCCCGATAAGTCGGTAGTATGTCTTTACTATCTCTGCCGGACTACTGCCAAGAATAAGAAAATAATCATTTTCTCCCTTTTCGGAACCAAAGTAGAAATAATGCTTATTGTACTTACCCAGGTTCCATACAGTTTTATGAGTGGATGGGTAAAAAATACCGTACCACATATCATCATGAGTCACCATAATAAAATTTATGGATTTATACAGGGACCTGTATGTCTCGTTATGCTGAGTGGGGTCATCGGTATTCCAGGAAATATACTCATAGTCACGACGATTAAACTGAGCCGCCTTGTCGCCCAGGCCGTAAATTTTATCATCATCCGAAAATAAGGTGAAATTGATGCGTGCCTTGAAGGTAACTATCCTCTCTTTAGTAGCATGTCCCTCCAGCGCTGCCAAATCATCTACCTGGTCCATAATTTTAATCTCGGTATCCTGCCCTCTGTACTCTTCAAAATAAGGACGACCGTTTTGGGTAATTCTGATATTAAGATTTTCGTCTGAACTAATAACGAAATCATCTAAAGTCGCTACGGTCTGCTCTGCATGAATATTGAAAGTCTTTTTGCAGTCCTCTCCCTCTGCCACATCATTGAGTCCATAAAGAGAGGTGTCGTTTTGCCTTTCATAGCATCTGATTAAATTAGGATTTAATATTTCAAGGTACTTTGAAAGTTTATTGTTTTTTAACAATTCTACTTTTGTAGGCATGTTTTATATTCCTTCCGATTTTACGATTTTTCGCAAAAATATCCTGTAAAATTATAACATATTCGATTACATATTTCCATAAAATCTTAGAATGTCGCACCAAAGAAAAAGGCAGCCCATAGTCGGCTACCTTACGGGACAAACTTTATTTTACTTTATTCGGGCTTTTGGGTTTCTGCCGGTCTTCTTTTATGAAAGAAAAATCAAATACCCGGATGCCCCTAGGACTTTTTGAAAGCTATAGAATCGAAAACTATAGACACGCTCACAGGGGAAGTGTATACTACACCTATCTTAACTTTAGGACGGATTATGGAAGTATCTCAGAAATCAAAAGCAACAATAGGAATACTGGCTCACGTTGACGCAGGAAAAACAACGCTGGCTGAGGCTCTGCTCTATACCTCAGGAGTACTAAAAAGTGCAGGCCGCGTCGACCGAGGCGATTCTTTCCTGGATAATTTCGCCATGGAGAGAGCAAGAGGCATTACAATTTTTTCAAAAGAAGCCAAGTTTGAGACCGACACTCTGCAGATAACTCTGATTGACACGCCGGGGCATGTGGACTTCGCTCCCGAAGCAGAACGCACCCTTCAGATTTTGGACGCTGCCATTCTTGTTATCTCAGGCTCAGAGGGAGTACAAAGTCATACCGAAACTCTGTTTCGTCTACTTATGCGGCATCACATTCCGATTTTTGTTTTTGTTAATAAGATGGATATATCCACCTTTTCCCATGAAGAAATTATCAAGGACCTTAATAAAAAATTAGGCCACTCTTTTGTGGATTTTACTGTGCCGGATGTATTAGCCTCCGAAGATATGGCTGCAGTATCGGAGGAACTGTTAGAAACCTTCTTTGAAAAAGGAACATTGTCAAAAGAAAATGTCAAATCTGCAATTAACTTTTCATTATGCTGTCCAACCTACTTTGGCTCAGCCCTAAAGTTATCCGGAACTTCAGAATTTCTGGAAATGCTGAACACCTACTTTTCACCATGGACTACTTCTGTAGACAAGCCTCTGTCTGCCAGGGTTTACAAGATCACAAGAGACAGCAACAATGTCCGTCTTACCCATATGAAAATCCTTTCGGGCAGGCTCGGAATCCGTGATGAAATAGAGGATGAGAAGGTAAACGGTATACGTTTTTACAATGGTGAAAAATACAAGGCCGTAGAATCAGCCGAGGCCGGAGACGTCATCGCGGTGTCCGGATTAACCAAATCTTTCTCCGGCCAGGTGATAGGTGAGGCTTCTGCCACCCTTCCACCTATGCTTTCACCGGTAATGGAAGCCTGTATAAATCTTCCGATAGGCACCGACCTTCAGCATGCTTTCAGACAGATGCAGGAAATCGCTGAGGAACTTCCTGACCTTAATCTGGTTTGGAATGAAGAAACCAAAGAAATTCTGGCCCAGATAATGGGTGAAATTCAAATAGATGTACTGAAGAACCTTTTTAAAGAGCGCCTAAATCTGGATGCTTCCTTCGGCACCGGCAAGATTATTTACAAAGAAACCGTATCCTCCGTTACTGAGGGTGTGGGCCACTTTGAGCCCCTTCGCCACTATGCCGAAGTACATCTGAAAATTGAGCCGGGTGAAAGAGGTTCCGGAATACAGATAGACAGTGACGTATCCACCGATGAACTGGAACTCAACTGGCAGCGTCTTATTATGACTCATATAGCAGAGCGCAGACATAAGGGCGTTCTTACCGGTTCAGCCCTCACTGATGTCAAAATAACAGTCATTGGCGGCCGCGCCCATCCCAAGCACACCGAAGGTGGCGACTTTCGTCAGGCCACCTACCGTGCCATCCGACACGGTCTCATGTACAACACCAATATTCTTTTGGAGCCCTACTACGATTTCATGCTGACCCTCCCTGCTTCACAACTGGGACGAGCTATGACTGATATTACCAGAATGAACGGTGAAACCCGCACTCACGAGATTAACGGTGACCGGGCCGTAGTATACGGCAAGTGTCCTGTAAGCACGATGCATGGCTATGCTTTGGAGGTAAAAGCCTATACTGCGGGAAGCGGAAATCTGTCCGTTTCCAACGGCGGTTACGACAAATGTCACAACTCAGAGGAAATTATATCTGCATTTAACTATTATCCAAGTGCTGATTTGAGGCATACTCCTGACTCTGTCTTCTGTGCCCACGGCTCCGGTTTTGTGGTTCCCTGGGACCAGGTTACCTCCTATATGCATGTAGAAAGTAAATTGGATAAAAAAGCAAGTCACCTGGCTACTTTTGAGGATTACGCCCTTGTGGGGCAAAATAAACGTAAAAGCGCTTATGATACCGACTCCTACGACTACTCCGAAAGCCGTGCTCTGGATAAAGAATTGTCCGATATCTTCAACCGTACCTTCGGTGGTTCAGGCAGGTCTCTCAATCCCAACGGTTCCAGAAAATCGGATTATGACGAGTCTCTAGACCTCTACAATCCGCCCAAAAAGGTAGCGAAGACCAAGGAACTTCCTGACCACGTGGAAATAAAAGAAAGTGCCCTACTAAAGATTTACCTGTTAGTAGACGGCTACAACATCATTTTCTCGGAAAAGACTCCGGATTCCTTCGATAAAGTCACTCTGGATATAGCCCGCCAGAAACTTATCGAACGTGTAGCTAATTACGCCGGATTCAAGGGCATTTCGGCCATCGTTGTATTTGATGCCTACAGAGTGTCGGGCGGTACGGAAAAGGT
>JAZUHR010000070.1:0-9360 GCA_045641825.1 Lachnospiraceae bacterium | reverse complement strand
TGAGGCCGAAGGCCGAGTTTGAGTCGAATAGCTTCTGAGGCCATGGTGATACAGCGCGAGCATAACGGAGTCCGAAGACAGGATACTTTCGCAGATTGGTAAGTTTAAAAATAAAAGGCACAGCTGCATTGTAAAATAAACAATATACGAATAGCGATGTCGCGGGGGAAGGATAGGAGCCTACACAGTTTTCACGAGCGAAGCGCAAAAAAAGACTTCGGAAAGCGAGTGATATGCCTTCCGAAGTCAGTTTTTTACTTCACGATCCAGCCATCTGCCAGGGTCCATGAGGAATTGGTTACCATAAGGGACGCACTGGACATCAGGTAGTCATCTTCGTAGTACATGCAGGCACTGCTGCCGCCATCAATATTAAAGGCGTTGACTGCGCCGTACTCCTGCATTACTTCGATGAGGTCGGCTGCAGATGCTCCCAGATGAGAACCGCTGCCACGGCCATCAGTTACCAGAAGAAGGATGGAGCCGTCTGCTCTCTGTCCTATGCAGGTACGAGGATTCATGCCGCTACCCGTACCCTGAATTTCACGGGGAATATTATTAACTATAAGGGGTACAAAGTGGTCCAGTTTTCTCTGCTGCTCTTCCTGGAAAGTAACAGCATCTCTGATGCCTTCTTTTTTCACAAAATTCTCTACGTCTTTGGCGCTCCAGCCGCTCATGGAAGCATAAAAGAGTATGTTTTTGTCTGTCATATATATGAGCACCATGCCCGGGCCTTCTGTGGGTGTGTTCTGCAAAATTTTGCCGTTGCTGATAAGTACTCCCATAGGTCTTCCGTTACCTGTAACCGTACTGTTTTTGTACAGGCCACCATTAACACCGCCCACAGCTCCATAGTTCTTTACTATGGTTTCCAGATCCAGATTATGTCCATAGTCAAAATATGGTGCTGCCACCGATACTCTGGACGGATCCTTAATTATCATCATCTTTGCATAGAAGGTACGGGCGGTAATGGTTTCGATTTCGATGTCCTCGGCATCGCTCTCTCCCGGTCTCTGACCGGATATAACATCCTGATTATTTCCGCCATTGCCGGAGCCGTTTCCTGCCCCTGTATTTACCTCAATTTTAATCAGCGAAGAGTCCATGTCCAATTCAAAAGGCTCTCTTTTATTGCCTGCAACTATCGCTTCGATTTCCTCACCGCTCATGAATACCCCCGGTACCCATTTAAGCGCGCCCGTTTCCAACATAGTAGCCACGAAAACCTTTTTGGCAGCCTCAGACTTGCCTCTGCAGACCATACCTACGAAAGAGAGCACCAATATCATAAGGAGCAGAGCCGCTGTCAGAATACAAATCAGCACTCTCCCAACATAAATTTTTATTTTCTTTGCCATTTTGCCACCTGCTTATTTTGAAGAACCTTTTACATCTGAAATACCATTATCTACAGATGCGTTAACATCCACCAATTTCCACTCGCCATTTAACTTGTAGAAGTAGTAGGTATCACTGCTTTCGTCGATTGACTCATGGGCAGGAACACCTATATATGCAGGGAATTTAAAGTGTTTCTTGATATAAACCTTACAGGAAATAAGATTCTCGGAAAAAACCACTACTTCCTTTACCTTGTTTTCCAATACTACTGTGGTATGCCCTGCAACTCTCTTGATATCACCGTTTTTAAGAGTTATGTATGCAGCATTGTAGAGATAAGAATCCTTGATTAAAAGCTTTGCAACCTCGTTGAAAGCATTGTCATCACTGCCAAGTCCTCCCTGCGAGTACTCTGTCCATGTGAAGGCCATATTTTTCGCCTTAAGGTCCTTATACTCGGAAGGTATTGAAGTGTAGTGCGCCTGATTTTCAATAAGAATTTTTCCCTTTTCATAGCTGTATTCGCAGACTTCACCGAAATTATTCTTTATCTCAAATGCCGGCTGCACCAGTAGATCCGTGAACTCATAAACCATATTGTCGGGTACAGAAACAGCCCCCTCTCCTATAGTCTTATTCAGTTCAAGGATATACTTGTAGGCTCTGTTGGCTACCTTTTCCTTGTAGTACTTCTGCAGATCATTTTCACCTAGGGAAATAACAAAATTTTCCGGTATGGTTACTGTCACATTTTTGAAAATCAGTTCATCGCTTTTACTGTAGGAAATCTTCTGTCCCAGAGCATCAGTAAGCTCTATGCTTTCATTGAGAGTACCGAAGAGATACTTTTTCTGATTGTCCTCTGCAGGGCTTCCTTCGATTTTCATCCCCTGATCTGACACCTTTACGGTATCAGGCAGCATCATTGAGAAATAAATGACGTTATTTGCGGAGACATAACCGTTCTCAGAAGAAAGTTCACATTCCTTCCCCTGCCTGTCCACTACTTCCACTTGAGGAAGCTTAAAGAGATCTGCAATTTCATAGATAACATTGCCGTTTTTATAGCTGACCTTTATATCCTTGTCCTCAGCCGACAGATGAACTCCGTTGGCCTTGGCAGAAAATCCCTCCGGGATATCCACAGTAAGCACATAAGTAGACAGCTGGGCTACCGGGGTAATCCCCTTTCTTTCCCAGTCATTTACCGCAAGCATGCCCAGCGCAGTATCAGAGTGCTTGTTTTCCAACTTCAGATATGCCATAAGTTCGCCATCTCCGAATATTCCGTAAATCATCTCTGTTGTACTGGTTATTCCGGAGTTTACCTTGTAGCTCCACTCCTTGACCTGCCCTATTTTTTCTCTGTAATTTGCAAAAATATCGTTTGTGGCCGCGTCGTATTTCGATACCTGCATAACAGGATAATCTATAACTACACTGCCGTTTTTAAACTCTTCAATAACACTGTCTGCTATATGTTCAGGTAGGGCCCTGTCATATCTGTCAATTTCCTTACCTGCAAGAACCAATAATACTACGATTACTGCCAGAGCAATTCCTACCACTATTCCATATATTTTCCAAAAGCCAAACTTTTTCAACATTTTCACCGTTACTTTCTAAAAACCTCTGATTTTATCGCCGGAATCATCATTCGTCTTAGTAAGCTCCTTGATAACAGCAATATACGAATATGTAGGGCTCACCTGGATCTCCACCCTGTCCCCTACTTTATGACCAAGAAGAGCCTTGCCCATAGGTGATTCCACTGATATCAGATTATTCAGTGGATCATGACGTACCGTAGTGACAATTCTGTAGGTCTCCTCGCAGTCGTCTTCTTCTATGTAAAGCACAACGGTATTATTTATACCCACCTCGTCATCCTTGGAGGAATCATCTATTATTTCCGCAGTTCTTATCATCCTCTCCAGGTAACGGATTCGGCTTTCATTTTTGTTTTTTTCTTTCTTGGCAGCATAATACTCGAAGTTCTCGGAAAGATCGCCCTGGGCTCTTGCTTCCTTCACATGCTCCAAAAGCTCGTGCCTGGTAACGACCTTTCTCTCTTCGATTTCTGCCTTCATCTTGTCCACATCGGACTGTGTTAATTGATTGTGCATATTATTCCTTTGGCGAAAGCCATGGAAGCCTCGCCCTTATTATCTTAAAAAACGTTTGCCTTAATATCTTCTCTCATGGCAATAGCCGCAGCGCGAGCAGCGTCCGCAAAGCCGGCTTCACCGTACTGAGCATATGCCTCCTGCTTATAAGCTGCAATAATACCACGGGAAGAATTGATTATAGCGCCCAGACCATCCTCGTTAAAGAAGGCCTTGAGGTCAGAGCCCTTACCGCCCTGTGCACCGTAGCCCGGTACCAGAATATAGGTCTTAGGCATAATTTTTCTGAGAGCAGCACCCATTTCAGGATATGTAGCACCTACTACGGCACCTACATTAGAGTAATCTCCGTCCATAGAGGTCTCGCCCCACTCCTTTACCTTGAGAGCCACATGCTCATAAAGAGGACGACCATCTACAAGTCTATCCTGGAATTCACCGGATGAAGGATTGGAGGTCTTTACCAGAATAAAAATACCCTTGTCGTTTTCATTACAGCAGTCAATGAAAGGCTTGATGCCGTCTGTACCCAGATATGGGTTAACTGTGGCAAAATCATTGCCGAAGGGCTCATATTCATTGGAGCCAATCTTAATTTTTCCCAGCTGGCCGGTAGCGTATGCAGCAGATGTGGAACCGATATCACCACGCTTAACGTCACCGATAACGATAAGGCCCTTCTCCTTGGCATACTGAACTGTCTTTATATATGCTTCGATACCTGCCAGACCAAACTGCTCATACATTGCAATCTGTGGCTTTACAGCAGGCACGATATCAGCTACCGCGTCCATAATCTTGCGGTTGGAACGCCAGATGGCATCCGCTACACCTTCAAGAGTCTCACCAAATTCCTCAAAGGAATTCTTCTTGATATACTCAGGAATATATGAAAGCATAGGATCAAGTCCTACAACGATGGGTGCTTCCTTTTTCTTAATCTCTGCTACAAGCTTTGAAATCATACTGTCTTTCCTCCGCAAATTGTTAATATATGTTTACCGTAAAGTTTCTTTCCGGCAAATGGTGTATTTATTCCCTTGGATTTAAAATTCTTAGGATCCACTGTCACCAAGGTCTCCAGGTCAAAAATTGTGAGATCCGCAACTGAGCCTACTTTAAGCGTGCCCCTATCGCTGTGAAGGATTTTAGCGGGCTTACAGCTCATGCTGTCGATAAGCTGGGAAATACTCATATCTCCGTTCACGCAAAGTACCGAATAGCATACCGAAAAGGATGTCTCCAGACCCACTATGCCGAAGGGACTGCCCTTGAAGCCGTTTTTCTTTTCCTCAGCGGAATGTGGCGCATGGTCAGTCGCTATTACATCCATTTCGCCATTGGTTACAGCTTCCTGAAGTCTGACTCTGTCCTTCTCCGTTCTGAGAGGCGGGTTCATTTTAAAATTAGCATTATCTCCCGGAATATCGTCCTCAGAAAGCGCGATATAGTGAGGTCCTGTTTCGCCGGTGGCCTTAGCCCCCTTTTTCTTATAATCCATAAGAATTCCGGTGGATTCATAGGTGGAACAGTGGCAAAGATGGATCTGCGCTCCGGTCTCCAGTGCCAGCCTTAGGTCTCTCTCCTCAATGGAATTTTCCACCTCGTTTGTGATGCCCGGCATGCCCATTTCAGCAGCTCTTCTGCCAGCGTTCATGACGCCTCCCTGCACCATATTGATATCTTCGCAATGGTCAAAAATCGGAATGCCCACTTCTTTCGCTATCTTCATAGCCTCGCGCATAAGATTTTCATCCATTACCGACTTGCCGTCTTCTGAAATCGCACAGGCTCCAGCGGCCTTCATTCCCTTTATGTCGCAGAGTTCCTGACCGGACTGGCCTATGGTGATGGCACCGATAGGTAATACGTTAATCACCGCCGTCTCTCTGGCACGATCCACAGCCCATTTAATCATTTCCGGACTGTCTATAGCAGGCTTGGTATTGGGCATCATGCATACTGTGGTAAAACCACCGGCTGCAGCCGCCTTGCTTCCTGTCTCTATAGTCTCTTTATATTCCAGCCCCGGCTCTCTGAAATGCACATGCAGGTCAATAAATCCCGGAAAAACATAGTAGCCCTTGGCTTCAATCACTTCGTCAAAGTGTCCTTCCGGCACCCTATCGCAGATCTCGGTAATTCTGTCATCGGTAATAATAATATTGCAGACCTTACTGATATTCTGCGACGGATCTACCAGATGTCCCTGTTTTATCAGTTTAGTCATACTTTACCTCCGCCAGGAATAAGCCCTTCGCATCGATTGCTTCCGGCAAATCATTCCTATTCTTCTCCTGAAAAGCCTTTGCTATAAGGCTCTTATCATTTTCACCGATTCCTATGGATAATAAAAGCGCCACAATATTTCTTACCATATTGGGCCAGAAATCATCCCCTTCAATAGTAACCGATATTTCATTACCGCCGTCATAAATATCGATGCTTCTGATTTCACGCACGGTACTTTTTTTCATACGCTTATTATCAGAAAAAGCGGCAAAATCATGACTGCCCAGCAATTCATTTGCAGCCTCCTTCATAAGCTTCACCTGAGGCTTTTTAAAGCAATAGTAGTTGTACTTTCTGTCAAAAACAGAGGGCACCTCTCCCACTGTCAGGTGATATTCAAAGACGAAGCCCTTGGCCGCAAAGCCCGGGTGAAAACGCTCGTCACACTCCACACAATCCAAAACCGCTATGTCTCTGGGCAGATACCTGTTCAGGTACTGCTTTATCTCCAAGGTGCGCTTCTTGGATTCAGTCTTAAAGGTGCATATCTGCTTATAGGCATGCACTCCTGCCTCTGTTCTGATGGCAGCGATGACCTCTACAGGCTGATTTTCCATCTGAGTCAGCACTTCCGTGATCTTGTCCGAAATGCTGCCGTTCTTGCTTTTCCCATGGGTCTGGGAACTCAACCAGCCTTCGTAACGGCTGCCGTCATATTCTACTGTTAATTTGATATTTCTCAATTTTGTATTCCTTTTTCTTATTCTATACCCAGATACTGATCTATGGCGTCACAGATACAGCCTGTCATCTTCTGCTGGTATTCGGTGGACTGGAGCAGTTTATCTTCATCCTTGTTGGAAGCATAGCCCAAAGTAACTATAGCTGTAGGCATCTTCGCCCAGTTAATCAGCGCCAGCTTGTCATCCTTCTTTACGCCTCGATCATTGGCTCCTGTCTTATCCAAGAGTTTTTCAAGAATAAGCTTGCCCAACTTTTCAGCACCGGCAACTACTTCCGGATCCACGTAAACATTCTTGGTAGAAGGAATCTGGACATACATGCCCTTGGCATCAGGCGAATTGGTCACGCCATCCAGCTGGATGCCGATAAGCAGGTCTGCCTTTGCCTCGTTCGCCTTCTGAGCTCGCTCTGAATTGGAGATGTTGGCATTATCGTCATCAGGGTCACGCACCAGCACCACTTCATAGTCACGTGCCTCCAGCTCAGCCTTTATCATTTCAGCCATTCTCATGGTCCAGATATATTCTCTTTCCTTGGTGGTCACGCTGGTCGCACCGTAGCTCATCTTTTCAACGGTGGTAGCAGCACCGGGCCCCACAGGCTCCAGGTCTCTGTCCTGTACCTTCTGCTGGCCCGGATCCAGGGCAATTACGTATTTTTTAATAGGCATGGGAGTAGCTTCCGGTGTAACATCGGCGCCTGCAATGTCCGTAGGCTTCGGTGTTCCCGACATGGCTGCCATCTCGGAGGGTACCGGTGTACCGGAGGGCACTCCTACCTCACCCTTGCTTGCTTTTACGGCAGTGGTGATACCCAAGGCTACAGTCACTATCAAAAGCGCTGCCACACAGCCAAACATCATCTTCGAAAAAATACTTAATTCCCTAAACATCCTATACTCCTTTTCACGTCTGCGAGGACTATAAAACTCCACCTTTGATTTTAACATATTGCTCTGTCATTAACAATATAAATCGATAAAAGATTTATGGCCGGGGCGGTATTTCCCGCCCGGCCGTGAATTCAAATAAGCCCGCAAAGTTTCTGCCCGGATTGCCAGAAAAAAGATTGACATTACTAAAGAGATGTGATATTATCTTGCCTTGTCGGAAGATATATCTTTGATGTATCATTGTCATATGCTGTCTTGGCTCAGCTGGTAGAGGGTCGCCTTGGTAAGGCGGAGGTCGCCAGTTCAAATCTGCTAGGCAGCTTTAAATCACAAAAATCGCACCTGATCAGGTGCGATTTTTTATTATCATCATTTACCAAATCTTTTCGCCACAGCAGCTGCAATGGCACTCATTTTTTCTTCTGAACCTGCCCAGTGTCATGTGGCAGAACGGGCATGTATAGGCTCCCTTCTTTGCGCTGATAAATATAGCAACAATCGATATAATAAAGGGTGTTAGCGCTACTGCCGGATGCCAACCGTTTGCCTCTGCATAGAACTCCAACATTACAGTTCCGAATATAGACACCATTAACGCTCCTGCGGTTATGAGCCCCCACTTAGTCTTCACTTCGCGCCACTCGGCCAATACAGTTTCTCTGCTCTTCCCCTTCATTAAAATATTATAATTTACAAAATCCTTGTCCATAACAATTCTCCCAAACTTTATTTTATGCCCTTATTATACAATGTATATTTCACGCTTTCAAAGGTCGAATCGGCGGGATAGACCTGTTTTTCCCGCCAAAAACAAAAAATAAATCCCCTCCTCCCATTTACAGAACTTCTGTGTAAAGAACTGCTAATAGTATTCATCAAAAATTTATGCTTTCCTTTTTTGGCCAAAATGCTGTATATTATATGGGAATAAATGGAAGAAGGAAAATGCCATGAAGAAATATACTGAAATGACAAAAGAAGAACTCCTTACTACCCGTGAGGAACTACTCACAAAGTTTTACGATGAGAAAGCCAAGGGTCATTCCCTCAATATGGCTCGCGGCAAGCCCGGCAAGGCTCAGCTGGAGCTGGCAATGCCCATGCTGGATATCCTGAACAGTGCGTCCGATATGAATACCATTCTGGGAAATGACGTCAGAAATTACGGCGACCTTGATGGTATCGGTGAGTGCAGACGACTTATCGCTGCCATGATGGAGGTTGAGAAGGATAACGTTATCGTATGCGGCAATTCCAGCCTTAACATTATGTATGATACCGTAGCCCGCTCCATGAACTTCGGCGTAATGGGCTCTACCCCCTGGAACAAGCTGGATAAGGTTAAATTCCTTTGTCCTGTTCCCGGCTACGATCGCCACTTCGCCATCACTGAGCGTTTCGGCATAGAAATGATAAGCATCCCTCTGGGCACAGACGGCCCGGATATGGATCTGGTTGAGCATTATGTCAACACCGACCCTGCAGTCAAGGGTATCTGGTGCGTGCCCAAGTACTCCAATCCTACAGGTATCTCCTACTCAGATGAAACCGTCAGACGTTTTGCAAATCTTCGTCCTGCCGCAGAGGATTTCCGTATTTACTGGGACAATGCTTACTGCATGCATCATCTCTACGATGACAAGCAAGACACTATTTTAAATATTCTGACCGAGTGTGAGGCAGCCGGTAATCCTGATATGGTTTACATCTTCTCCTCCACCTCCAAGATCAGCTTCCCCGGTTCCGGTGTAGCTGCTGTGGCCTCTTCCCTGGCCAACATTCAGGATATCTTAAAGCAGATGACTATCCAGACCATCGGCCATGACAAGATCAATCAGCTTCGTCATGTGCGTTTCTTCAAGGACATCAACGGCCTTATGGCACATATGAAAAAACACGGCGACATTCTTCGTCCGAAATTCGAAGCAGTACTTAATACACTTGAATCCGAGCTGGGCGAGCTTAATGTCGGCAGCTGGGTAGCTCCACGAGGCGGCTACTTCATTTCCTTCGATGCTA
>JAZUHR010000069.1:0-15947 GCA_045641825.1 Lachnospiraceae bacterium | reverse complement strand
AGTGTCACCGGTAACGGTTCTATAGAGTAAATATAAAAAGGATTAGGATAAAAACTAATCCTTTTTTTAAAAAAGTTCTTCCAATCCTTCTATTGTGACATAAATGGGACATCAAAAATGTTACACTTATTTCGTAGAAAGAATTATTGGTGAATTCATAGCGAAAATCAGGTATATTTTACCGTTAGGAGGCGTAATATGGTAGACAATAAGCATATCAACAGAATATTTATTGATTTCGAGATGCATCCGGTAGACAAGAAACTGGCAAAGGGAAAATACCGTGCCAAGGAAGAGATTATCCAGTTCGGAGCAGTAGTACTGGATGGCAATTGTGTGGAACTTGGATCCTTTATGAGCTACGTAAAGCCCATGTATTCAACAGAGATGGATCCCATAATCGCGGAATTGACCCATATAAGCTTTTATGATTTGGAGCAGGCGCCGGTATTTTCTGACGTAATGACAGCATTTATTGCATGGTGCAAATCCTATGGACAGTATGAAATATACGCATGGAGCGATTCGGATCTAAACCAGCTTCGAAAAGAAGTAAATAATAAGCTGGGGGATGGTAATGCGGATTTTGAATATATGGTAAATCACTGGTTTGATTTTCAGAAAGAGTATGGATATATGCTGGGCCTGGAGCATGCCACATCTCTTAAAAATGCGTTGGATATGCTGGCTATAGAGCCGGAAGGACGTTTGCATGATGCCCTTTTTGACGCCAGAAACACGTCAAAATTGTACGAATGTACCTGTAATGCTGATGATAATACCCACATAACCACTATACGAAAGGTGCTGCATGGTGGAGACGATGATGCGGTTACATTGGGCGATTTATTCGACTTCAGCCGGTGGGGAGATAAAAGCGTCGGTTGATATGCAGAAAAGTATTGCATTTGCTGTATTCCATGATGGATAATGGAGATATAATATAGTGACGAGAAATCCGAATAGGGGAGGCAGTAAATGACATCAAAGAAGAGACTGGCGGCAAGCATATTGGTAATAGTACTGGCACTTGGGGGATGCGGTAAAGGCAACACAGGAGAACCAAGCCCCACAAACGGAGCAGATCCAAGCCGGGATATAAGCAGCAGTCCTGCGATAACTCAGCCGGCGCCTACAAATACACCACTTGTTACAGAGGGAGGATATATAGCCGTGACCGGAGATAGAGACTATACGGGAAAAGAGCTAAAAAAAGAGGTTATCGTATATTATCCCAACTGGTATCTGGGAAGTAAAAAGGCCTCGGAAGGTGGAGAGGTCGGCAGTATCGACTGGGAATCCGTGACTATCATTAATCACGCCTTTTTTGCACCTTTCCCGGCAGGCGCTGAGACGGAGTCTTCCTTTGACAGAAAGAAAAACGGATTATCAGCCAGAACAGAATTTAAATGCGTCTCGACCAATGAGAGCGCAGATTTCAACGATCAGAAAAAGTCTGAATTAAACGATGAGCCGAGAAATCATTTCGCTCAGTATGCTGTATATGCGGAAAAATACCCCGATGTGAAAATTATGATTTCAGTGGGAGGCTGGTCCAGAAGCGGCTTTTTCTCAGAGATGGTCTATACAAAAGAAGGTAGGCAGAGCTTTATCGAAAGCCTTGTCGAACTTATGAAAAAGCATACTTTTATCAGTGGAATTGATATTGACTGGGAGTACCCTGCAGGCAGCAAGGATGGACAGAGAAATCCTGAAGGACCGGGAGATGAGGGCTGTCCTATTTGGGATACGGCAGCTGGGGACAATGAGAATTTTGCCTATCTTCTCTCTGAAATGAGAGATAGCTTTGACAAAGAGTTCGGAGAAGGAGAGAAGTTGATCACTGCCTGTGCGTCGGCATCTACTTCATGGACACTGGAATGCCAGGACTGGGAGGCATTTGCACCGCATCTCGACTATATCAATATTATGAGCTATGACCTGACAGGTGCCTGGGCAGGAGTAGCAGGTCATCATACTCCGGCCAATCTTACAAAGAATGCGGTGACATATTTCATAAACAAAAGCATCCCTGCCGCTAAGTTGAATATTGGCTCGCCTATGTATCCGATATGGATGAAGCTGGCAAGCGAAGTCAGCGTGAAAAATGTAGTCGGGGCAAAGGTTGATAGCAAGGCTTATATGAATCTTTCCATCACCGACACCACCCATACCCAGCGCTTTGAACATGAAAGTGTGGTGGGCTATACTTATTCGGTAGTTGACGGACAGGTAAAAATAGTTGAAAAATACGATAATAGCTATGGCGGGACAGTAAAGGGCTGGAATGCAGGCTTTGACGAAAAGGCCGGGGCGGCTTATCTCTACAACAATGATTCATCCTCGCCATATTACAAATGGTATGCAACATATGAGAATCCTTTAAGCCTTCAGAAAAAGGTGGATTTGATCAATGAGTACGATCTGGCCGGAATAATCGTCTGGGAGTCGACTCAGGATACAGAGAATCACCTGATGGTAGGACTTATGAAAAGTCTTATGAGCACGCAGGCGGAAATTAACATGAATACAAGACAGTAAACCGGTAGGAATATAGGAGCGTAAAATGCAGTTTGAAGGAAAGATTGTAGTGGTTACAGGCGGAGCCCATGGCATAGGAAAGACGACGAAGGAAGCCTTTGAAAAAGAAGGCGCCATTGTTGAAGTTATTGATATTGCTGAGGGAAATCATTATGTAGGCGACATCAGTAAAAAGGAAGTGCTTGAGGCCTTCGCGGATAGCATTATTGCAAAGTACGGTCATATCGATTATCTGATAAACAATGCCCTTCCCCTTATGAGAGGCATCGATGGCTGCTCGTACGAAGAATTCGAATACGCAATGGCTGTAGGTGTGACTGCACCTTTTTACCTGTCAAAGCTGTTCAAGGACTATTTTGCCGAGGGGGCCTGCATCATCAATATGTCTTCGTCGAGAGACAGAATGAGCCAGCCACGGACAGAGAGCTATACTGCCGCAAAAGGCGGAATTGCTGCGCTTACACATGCTCTTGCGGTGAGCCTGGCAGGAAAGGTACGGGTAAATTCCATATCCCCGGGCTGGATCGAGACAGGAGATAATGATTATACAGGCCCGGATGCTGCGCAGCAGCCGGTAGGGCGAGTCGGGAATACGATGGATATAGCCAATATGATTCTTTTTCTTTGCTCAGATAAGGCAGGCTTTATATCCGGTGAAAATATCTGCATCGACGGTGGTATGACCAGACAGATGATTTACCATGGGGAGCATGGCTGGAGTTATAGTGAAGAATAAAGGGAATGTCATGTCATCAATAATGGATTGAAGATGTATAATATTACAATAGTGGTTAGTTAAAAAATTTGTATTGCAAAAATTTTATTCAGTTTAGGGGACTAAAAATGAAAGTGTTGGTTATACCGGATTGTCACTTAAAACCAAATATGTTTAAAAGAGCTGCGGAGCTCCTTGAAAAGAGAATGGCAGATAGGGCTGTATACTTAGGGGACACTCCGGATGACTATAACTGCCAGAATAACATACCGCTTTATGAGGAAACATTTGATGCATTGATTTCGTTTGTGAAGAAGTATCCTGATACTCTTGTCTGCTACGGTAACCATGATTTAAGTTATCTTTGGAGAAAACTGGAGACGGGATACAGTTATATGGCAGAGGCAACTGTTGTAAGAAAGATTGCTGAACTTGATAGGGCGCTTCCCAAAGACAATCCTATGAAATATGTTCAACGAATAGATAACGTGCTTTTTTGTCATGGCGGCGTATGCGAGTATTTTGTGGATGATTGCGTCAAAAAGGCAGATTATGACGATGTGGATGCTGTTCTTGATGAGATTAACAGAATGCATGTTGCTGAAATGTGGCAAGACAGTTCACCGATATGGCTTAGGCCTCAGAATGGCTTGATAAATATGTATAAGCAGGATGAGCTACTCCAGGTAGTTGGCCATACTCCTATAGCAGCGATTAATCGCAGAGAAAATTTTATTTCCTGCGATGTATTCTCTACCTACAGTGACGGTACTCCTATCGGAACATGTGAATACATAATCCTGGACACCGAGACCTGGGAGTATGTGACAGTGAAATAAAGGATTACAGTCTATCTCGCAAAGAAAAATGAAGATGAGCTTTTCTAAGCCAATATCATTGCTATAGGAGTTTTGCATGCAGGAGACAATTATCTTAGCACCCGGCGCAAATGGACAGGAATTGTTAAAAAGTCTTGCTTTGTACGGTCACAATAATTTTGGAGTGAAAATAGTAGGCGCACCGGAACTGGCCCGAATTTCCCTTATGAGGAATGGCATAGCATTAAAGGGCGACTTGATTTCCGGGGCGGAAGAGGTGATTTTTGCGTCAGAGGCTATGCAGGGCGAGCCATATTTTGCCAGTGCTACTGCCGCGGATGCAGAGGCTGTCAGCTACGTAATCAGGAGACTCAGAAGCCTGGCAGGAAGAGAGGAAGCGAAGGAGATTAGGGAGACTTTCTCCAAGGGCATTTTTACCGAAAAAAATGCAGCTATCGTTTCCATTTATGAAAAGTACATGGCACTCTTTTCGGAGGTAATAGACCGCCTGCATGAAGAATACCGGAAAGACAGCAATATATTTGATGATCGTAAGTTCGAAATGGTCGAAGATGAAAGCATCGATGGGGCTTACGTGAAGGTGGATCGTAAGACTGTTAAGACCGCCCTTCAGGCCTATAAGGGATGAAGTTTTAATTTAAAGGTAATAGTATATTTAGAAAATGATCGGAAATCTTGTGCTAGAATAAAGGTGGATTCTTTTTGCTAAGGAGTTTGCTATGATTTTAGCATTTCAGATTATTTCGGTCATTATTTGTTTGGCCGATATATGGGTTTTATTACGAACCAGGCAATCCAAGCCTGTTACATTGCTTATTCTCTGCCTTATTTCCTGTTTTTTTATGAATGTGGGTTATCTCCTTCTGATTCAGGCAGGAGTATCCGGAGCAGCGGGAATGGCGTTAAATATCCAGTATCTGGGCAATGCCATGTTTTACTTTTTCTTCCTGCTCTTTGTGCTTTCCTTCCTGGATATAAAGAGACATAAGTGGGATAAGTTTCTGGTAAATACCTGGCTCCTTATGGAGGGAGTAGGCATGGTGCTCCTTTGGGGAGGCAACTACAAAAATCTTGTTTTTTCTCATCTGGATTACAATTGGAACCAGAACGGCCTGGCACTTCCGGGGATAGGGGATGGAGCAGAGAGTGGAGAACACGTGGTGGATTTCCACAAAATCACCGGGGTAAATATGCGTATAGGCCCCGTCTATATGATCAGATACTCGATTATCTGTCTGGTGCTGGCGATTTGTATATTGCTGACTATTATGAAATTTATTAGCACCAAGGTGGCCTATGAACGCCGAAATCTCATGGTAATTATGACTTCTGTCTGCCTTATGGGCGTCAGCGTGGCTTATATGCTTATATGGCGGCCCACAGTGGATACATCTCCTTCAGTTGCGGCTCTGGTGCTGCTTATAATATCTTTCTCCATCAACAAGGGTAATTTTTTCCAGGCGACGGATATAGGTCGGGAAAAATTTGTAAACGAAACCGATAATATTTTCATCATGACAGACCCCCAGTACGGCTTTCTGGGCTGTAACGAGAAGGCTATGACTCTTTTTCCGGAACTTAGGGAATTAAAGCAAGGGAAAAAGGTGTCCGATGAAGTCAAAAATATTTTTACCGGGGATAAAGAAAGTATCTGGATTGACGACTTTGGCTATAAGATATCCAAGCAGGAACTGTGGGAGCATCAGATTCTTTTAGGCTACAGTATGATGCTTACGGATATTACCGAACTTCAGGAGGCCATGGACAAGGCCAATCAGGCTACGGAAGCCAAGTCTGCCTTTTTGTCCAATATGTCTCATGAGATTCGTACTCCTATGAATGCCATTGTAGGCATCGCGGAAATCATGCTGCGTGATGAGCACAACGACCGGGATCAGGAATACCTGGCTACCATTATGAGCTCCGGCCAGAGCCTTCTGTCCATTATCAATGATATTCTGGACTACTCCAAAATCGAGTCCGGCAAACTTCAGGTTATAGACTACGAATATGAGGTATATTCCACTCTTAACGATTTGAATATGATTTTTGCCAATCGTGTAGGCAACAAGGACGTGAAACTCGTCTACGACATAGACTGGCATATACCGGCCAAACTCTACGGTGACGGCAATCGTATCCGTCAGGTAGTTATAAACATCGTGAACAATGCCATAAAGTTCACCGACCACGGCAGCGTTACCGTATCCATTAAATCAGAACGTCTGCCGGAGGATAAAATCAGACTTTTCTTTAAGGTTAAGGATACGGGTATCGGTATCAAGCCTGAAGATATGCCCAAACTTTTCAATTCCTTCGAGCAGGTGGATACCAAGAAAAACCGCAGCAAGGAGGGCACCGGTCTGGGACTTGCTATCAGTAAGCAACTGGTGGAACTGATGGGTGGCACCATAGGTATCAGCTCGGTCTACGGTGAAGGCACGGAAATGAGCTTCGATGTGGTACAGGGTATTCGAAGCAGTGAGGTCATCGGAGACCTTAGAAATACTGTTTTATCCAAGCCTAAAGAGGACTATATCCACTTCAAGGCACCGGATGCGAAGGTGCTGATAGTAGATGACAATGCTATTAATCTGAAAGTGGCTACAGGACTGCTGGCACCGCTTTCCATGCAGATTACCATGGCCGGCTCCGGCTATGAGGCCCTGGACAAGGTGCAGGAGGAAAAATTTGATCTGATTTTCATGGACCACATGATGCCGGGTATGGACGGTGTGGAGACCACTGCGAAAATCAGAGACCTCAATGATTATTACAAGGAATTGCCTATCGTGGCACTTACTGCCAATGCTACCAACGGTGTAAAAGAAGAATTAAAGGCAGCGGGTATGAACGACTATGTATCCAAGCCTATTTCCATGAGGCGAATTACCAAGGTTCTGGCTAAATGGCTGCCTGAAGGTTATGTGCACTATGAAGACGGAGAGACTCCGGTAGAAGAGGAGGCAGTGCAGGAAAGTGATTTTACCAAGGCGCTTCGTACCGTGCCGGGGCTTAATGTGGATGAGGCGCTGATAAATACAGGCTCGGAGAAACTTTTAGAGGAATTGGTAGAGGATTGGTGTAAGATTGCGGAACTCAAGAAGAGCCGTATTTTAGAGCACCTGCGCACTATGAGTTTCAAGGACTTTACCGTAGAAGTCCATGACGTAAAGGGCACTTCGAGAGTAATCGGTGCCATTGATGTATCCGAAAAATTCAAAGAACTGGAAATGCTGGGACGTGAAGCGGATATGCTGAAAATCCAGATGCGACTTAAAGACGCGCTGACTTCCTATACAGACCTTCGTGATGCCATCAGAGCGGCGGTACCCTATGATGAGGAAGCCGATGAAAATCTCTCTGAGGATGTGGGTTATATCACTATGCTGCTGCAGGGAATGAAGGAAGCGGCAGAGAGTTTTGATATAGACTCTATGGATGATATAGTGAAAAAATTGCGTCATACCGTGGTAGTAAATAGAGCCGGCATTTTTGAAAAACTGGAAGCCTACGTGGCCAATTTGGAAATGGATAACATTTTCACCGTAGCTGACGAAATATTAACAAAACTAGAGGATGACAAGCATGAATAAAAAGATATTAATCGTAGCACAGACCAATAGTTATTTTCTGATTTCCATCAAGGAAAAACTGGAGAGTGAGGGTATTACGGTCGTTGCCTGTGAGGCGAATGTAAACGCGGTGAGTCATGCCTACGAAGAGGGTGCGGTCCTCCTTTTTTACACGGCGGACGGGGCTGTGGAAGACAAGCAACTGCTGACTTATCTTAAGGACCTGATAGTGGAAAGGGATGCCCCCGTATTCATTATGGGCGACAGAGACGATATAGCGGCAGCGGAGAAAATAGTGCCGGTAGCCATGATAAAGGCAGAGTTTGCAAGGCCTATTAACGTTAAGGATGCAGTGACCTGCCTGTCGGATTTTATCAGAGATGACATGGGCGTACAGAAGAAAAAATTGCTGGTGGTAGATGATTCCGGTATGATGTTAAGAAAGGCCAAGGAGTGGTTTGAGGCTCGTTACCAGGTGGCTTTGGCGCCTTCAGGTGCCAGCGCTATCAAGTGCCTGTCCGTAAACAAACCGGACCTGATACTTCTGGACTATGAGATGCCTGTAGCAGATGGCAAGCAGGTTATGGAAATGATTAAGGCAGAGCCTGAATTTTCAAGTATTCCTATTATCTTCCTGACCAGTCACGCGGACCGTGACACGGTTATGGAAGTAAAGGGACTGAAGCCCGAAGGGTATCTTTTAAAGACCATGCCCTCGGAAAGCATTATAAAGGCTGTGGATGATTTTTTTGAAAAACAGAGAATAAAAGCGGCTACAGAGTAAAGAAAAAGAGTGTTTTGAGGAAATATCAACCTCAAAGCACTCTTTATTTTAATTCAAATTCACGACCGGAGGAGGCGATGACCCCCTCGTCATTAAGTTTTTTGATTTCTCGCATCATGGCAGCGCGGTCTACCGACAGGTATTCGGATAACTGCTTAAGTGACATACCGATGGTAAAAGGCCCGGGACCCATCAGGTCCTCCTGCACCTTCAGGTACATAAGGAGTTTGTCGCGGATACTGCGCTGGGAGAGGATACTGGTGTGAATGGACAGAGTCTGAGCCCGGCGGGCGGTCATAAGCAGGAGCTCCCGCACCAGATTGGCGTGATTTTCACAGTTGTTTCGGCAGTTAAAAAGTACATTTTTGAAATTTATAAAATTGACGCGGCAGTCGGTGTCCGCTATTACCACAAAGTACTGGGAGACCGAGGGCATCATGATATATTCGCCGAAGCAGTCATCCTTGGACAAAATCTCCAGGACTACTTCCGTGCCGTTTTCATCGATGGCTGATACATGGGCGGCGCCGGATAAAAGGATGCCTACGCGGCCGTTATTGTCACCCATGGTGAGGATAGTCTGACCCTTCTCGAAATTGACGGTCATCTGGGATATGCAGCTGTCGTGGTGGGAATCGGATAAAAGTGCCATGGGAACTCCGGTTTCAATTGGCAAGCTTAGGCCTGATTAACTGTGAATAGTAACTATGGGGATTATTGTACCAAATTCAGTTTATAAAATCTATAGATTTTTAATAAATTGTTGCAAATGCAACAATTGTTTTACGGGAGCTATAGTATAATCGGTTTTAGCAATTGTTTTATTTTTAACAAAGTATTTCGGAAGTAAAACAATCAAGGAATTATTCGGAGGAGGCTATTATGGCTAAGATTAACGAAGCTGCGGTTAAGCAGATCAATGAGATTATCGACAGATACATTGACGAAAAGACACCGCTCATGATGATCTTAAGCGACATTCAGAAGGAATATGGATATATTCCGATTGAGGTTCAGGAGATCGTTTCGGAAAGAACAGGTATTTCTGTAGCAGAGATCTATGGTGTAGTAACATTCTACTCTTTCTTCTCACTGAAGCCGAAGGGAAAGTACATCATCGGCTGCTGTCTGGGAACAGCATGCTATGTTAAGGGTGCTCAGCAGATTATCGATAAGTTTTCTGAGATTCTTAAAATCGGTCCCGGCGAGACTACAGAGGACGGACTTTTTACCATCGATGCTCTTCGATGCATCGGTGCCTGCGGTATCGCACCGGCTGTTACCATCAACGGTACAGTATATCCCAAAATGACAGTAGACCAGGTAAATGGCGTGGTCGAGCAGTATAGAGCTATGGAGGCATAATATGGCAGCAATTTCAAATAACGCTGAGCTGGATGCTCGCATAGAAGAGTGTACCAAGAGCCTCAAGAGCAAAATTGACGGCTCTAACGGAATGAGAGCTGTAGTTCTCTGTGGTGGTACAGGATGTCTTTCTTCTCACTCCGATGAGATCAAGGCACAGTTTGAGAAGTTAATCGCAGAAAATAATCTGCAGGATAAGGTAACAGTAAATCAGGTAGGCTGTTTCGGCTTCTGTTCTCAGGGTCCTTTCGTAAAAATTTACCCTGAGGATACGCTCTACAGACTGGTAAAGGAAGAGGACGTAGCCGAAATCGTGGAAGCTGATCTTATCGGCGGCAAGGTAGTAGAGCGTCTCCTTTATGTAGATCCTGCTACCGGTGAAAAAGTACAGAAGCAGGAGGAAATCAACTTCTACAAGAAGCAGAAGAGAATTGCTCTTCACGCTTGTGGACTTATTAATCCTGAGGATATCAATGAGGCTATGGGCGCAGGCGCTTTCCAGGGCTTAAAGAAGGCCCTTTCCATGGAGCCCAAAGCAGTTATCGATGAAGTACTGGCATCCGGCCTTCGCGGACGCGGTGGTGCAGGCTTCCCTACAGGCAGAAAATGGTCCTTCGCTTATGCCAATGAGGCAGACCAGAAGTATGTAGTATGTAACGGTGACGAGGGTGACCCGGGTGCATTCATGGATCGTTCCATTCTCGAGGGTAATCCTTTCGCAGTTATTGAAGGTATGATGATCGCAGGCTACGCTATCGGCGCATCCGAGGGTTATTTCTATGTACGTGCCGAGTATCCTATCGCAGTAAGACGTCTGCGCATTGCTATTCAGCAGATGAAGGCTATGGGAATCCTGGGCAAAAATATTATGGGCTCTGACTTCTCTTTCGAGGCCAACATCCGTCTGGGTGCAGGCGCCTTCGTATGTGGTGAGGAGACAGCTCTGCTTAATTCTATTGAGGGCCAGAGAGGTATGCCTCGACCACGTCCTCCGTTCCCTGCAGTAAAGGGTCTCTGGCAGAAGCCTACTGTAGTAAACAATGTTGAGACACTTGCATGTGTACCTTACATTCTGCGTGAGGGTGCTACAGACTTCGCATCTGTCGGTACAGAAAGGTCCAAGGGTACAAAAGTATTCGCTCTTGGTGGAAAAGTTAATAACGTTGGTCTCGTAGAGGTACCTATGGGTACAACTCTTCGTGAGCTTGTATATGATATCGGTGGCGGCATCCCCGGCAATAAAGAATTTAAGGCTATTCAGACCGGCGGTCCTTCCGGCGGCTGTCTTACCAAGGAATTCCTGGATGAGCCTATTGATTTCGATAACCTGGTAGCAAAGGGCTCCATGATGGGCTCCGGCGGTGCTATCGTTATGGATGAAGACAACTGTATGGTAAACATCGCTAAGTTCTATATGGAATTTATCTGCGATGAGTCCTGCGGTAAGTGTTCTCCTTGTCGTATCGGTACCAAGCGTATGCTGGAAATCCTTACCAGAATTACAGACGGTAAGGGCACCATGGAAGACCTGGATGAGCTGGAGCAGCTGTCAGAGGCAGTAAAGAACAATTCCCTCTGCGCTCTGGGTCAGACCTCCTCCAATCCTATCGTTTCCACTTTGACACATTTCAAGGATGAGTACATCGCTCATATCGTTGACAAGAAGTGTCCTGCAGGCGTATGTAAGAATCTTATGCGCTACGAGATTCAGGCAGATTCCTGCTTCGGCTGCGGCCTCTGCGCTCGTCAGTGTCCTGTCAATGCAATTACAGTTACCGATTACACAGCACCGGGCAAGAAAAAGCCTGCCATGGCCATCGATGCACAGAAGTGTATCAAGTGTGGTATGTGTATGGCATCCTGCCGCTTCAATGCTATTACCAAGAAATGATAGGGGGAAATAAAAATGGCACTTGTTAATATTAAAATTGAAGGTCAGCCCTATCAGGTAGAAGCAGGCATGACCATCCTGGAAGCTGCCAGACAGTGCGGCTACGACATTCCGTCACTTTGTACTTTTAACCATGGTGAGTGCTCTCAGGGATCCTGTCGTGTATGTCTCGTAGAGGCTACCGGCGCCAGAGGTCTCGTAGCATCTTGCGTATATCCTGTAGCTGAGGGTATGGAAATCCGTATTTCCTCCCCGAAGGCTGCTGAGGCTCGCCGTACATCCGTAGAGCTTCTTTTATCCAATCACAACATGAATTGCCAGCAGTGTGCAAAGAACGGCAACTGCGAGCTTCTGTATGTAGCACATCAGACCGGCGCCAGAGAGGGTGCTTTCCAGGGTGAAAAGACACCTGTGACCATCGACCGCTTAAATCCATCCATCGTACGTGATACCTCCAAGTGTATCCTTTGCGGCAGATGCGTATCCCGCTGTCAGGCTGCTCACGGCAATGGTATTCTGGGCTTTGAAAACAGAGGCTTCTCAACAGTCGTGGGCCCTGCAGGCAATAAAAACTTTTCCGATTCTCCATGTCTGCTTTGCGGACAGTGTGTATCCGTATGTCCTACAGGCGCACTTATGGAGGTAGGCGAAATCGCCAAGGTAGATGCTGCCATGAAGGCAGGCAAGCACGTGGTAGTACAGACTGCTCCTGCAGTACGTGCAGCACTGGGTGAAGAATTCGGTATGAAGATCGGTACACCTGTTACCGGCAAAATGGTAGCAGCTCTTAGAAGACTTGGTTTTGCCAAGGTTTACGATACAAATTTTGGCGCTGACCTTACCATTATGGAAGAGGCTACAGAACTCCTTAACCGTATCAAGAACAAGGGTACACTTCCTATGATTACCTCCTGCTCACCGGGTTGGGTAAACTACGCTGAGTACTACTATCCTGATTGCCTGGACAACCTGTCCACATGTAAGTCTCCTCACGAGATGGAAGGCGCTATCTTAAAGACCTATTACGCTGAGAAAAACGGTATAGATCCTGCGGACATCTTCGTAGTATCCATTATGCCATGTACAGCAAAGAAGTTCGAAAAAGAGCGTCCTGAGCTGTCTCACAACGGCCTTAAGGATGTAGATGCAGTACTTACCACCAGAGAACTGGGCGACCTCATTAAGAGATCCGGTATCAACTTCCTTAGACTGCCTGACGAAGAGTTCGATCAGGATCTGGTAGGCACATATACAGGTGCAGGCGTTATTTTCGGTGTTACAGGCGGTGTTATGGAAGCAGCCCTTCGTACAGCTTACTATGTGCTGGAAGGCAAGGAATACGGTCCTGTGGCATTTAACGAAGTACGTGGCTTCGAGGGCGTAAAGGAAGCTACCTTTACGCTTGGCGGCAAGGAAATCAAGGTGGCTGTTGCCAGCGGCATGAAGAATGCAAAGCCTATCCTGGAGGACATCAGAAATGGTGTATCACCATATACCTTTATCGAGATTATGTGCTGTCCGGGCGGATGTATCGCAGGCGGCGGTCAGCCATTTGTACGTCCAAATCTCCTTCCTAACGAGGACATCGATATTCTGGATACCTATAGAGCAAAGCGTGCAGCAGCTCTTTACTCAGAGGATGAAAGACAGACACTTCGTCAGTCTCACAAGAATCCTCAGGTAAGCAAGCTCTACACAGACTTCCTGGGCGAGCCAAATTCTCACAAGGCCCATGAGCTCCTTCATACTCACTATAACAAAGACAGAGTAAAGTTCAACTAATACAGACTAAAAAAGAAGCAATAACCCGGGGGAGCCTGTGGTTATTGCTTTTTTACTTATGCTTGCTTGTCGTTTAACTACAATTAATGTATAATTGAGTTAGCGGTTTATTATGTAATTACTTATAACAATTAATTGTTTATACCAATAAGAGGAAAAAGATAATGAAGAAAATTCTATTACTGGTTTGCATTGCCGTAACATTTGTGCTGGCAGGGTGCGGGAATAGTTCAAAAAAAGTTGTGAGTGGAGATTTTACATTTACCTACAAGATAGATGCAGATCGTACTTACACAGATGAAAATGCACTGAAAATAGTGGTGGAGATAACAAATAACGGGGAACCATTTAAATATATCGGCAATGACAATTTCATTAATTGGGTGTACCTTTCGCCTGCTGATGATAAAGATATTTGCTATTATAATTATGAGTCGCGCTTTTCAAATTGCGATTCTACTGATTTGACATTTGAAAAGAATGCCAAAAAAAGCGCGCATTTTACGTTCACCGATTCTGATAAAATACCCGAGGGAGAGTATATACTGTATGTAAATGTAGCATCTTTTTCAGAGGTACATGAACTTCCGATTACAGTGCCGGCTCTGAATAAGAGAGGAAACGTGAAAAGGAAAAAGTAAAACAAAAAGAAGCAATAACCCGGGGAAACCTGTGGTTATTGCTTCTTTTATGGGCATTTTAAACAGTATTTATTTTTACATTTTTTCCGATTTCTTTTAAAAGATCAGACAGTTCCACCAGCACCAGGGCTTTACGCTCGTAGGAAAATTTGCTGTTGTGCTCATTGTGGGCCTCGTTAATGGCCTGGCCTGCATAAAAGGTGATGTCTGTGGCTTCCTCGAAAAGCAGTCTGGCCAGGAGAGAAGCACCGTCACGCATAAAGGCCCAGTCAGTGTACAGTTCATTCTGGCCCAGATAGTCATGGGCGTAATCCAGCACTTTACTCATGGTGACGACACCTTCTGTGGTGAGGTCCACGCCCTCTATCCTGGATATAGGAGGGATGTTTGGGTCGGGAGAGGAGTTCTCCGGCACGACGGTTTTTTTAAGGTGTGCAGCTGCGATGCGGGCAGTGGTGCCGCCGCAGATTACGTGTTTACCGGGTAAGGAGAAAAATTCGTCAAAAATCTCATGCTCCATATCCTGCTTAAGAGGCGGTCCGAAAAAAATATTTACGGGCTGCCTTTTTTTTATGTGGACTGCCAGAGCGGTGGTATCATCGCCGGGAGCGCCGTTGTAGAGACGGTTACACTCGTCTACCAGCATGGTAGCCAGAGTCTTGGCGCTGTACCCCACGGCGCTGTAGGTCTCTAAGAAGGACACGATATCCTCCTGTTTCCAGTGCATATTGAGAGTATGGGCGGGGCCTGCATAAGGACAGCCGTCACTGAAGGCTACCAGAGTATCGTGCTCTTTTAGCTGGATGGTGCTGAGCAAAAGCTTCTTATCATTCACTTTGACCTGGCGGGTTACATAGCTGTAATTTTTACCGTTTCTAAGGAGAACCATTGGGGGATTATCATACTGGATGATTTCCGCCACGTTATCCTTGAGATGAATTATGGTAAAAGTGGAATAAGCCACCTCGCGGTCGGCACAGACGGGGAGAGTGGCCACGATGGTATCCACGCAGTCTGTGACAGAGAGGCCTTCGGCAATCATGGTGCCTATAATGGTGGAGGTAAGGGTGGAGAGAATGCTGGCCTTTACCCCGCTTCCCAGGCCATCTGCCAGAACTATTACGGTGCCGTTCTGGTCACTTTTTTTGGTCACCACGTGGTCGCCACAGAGCTGTTCTCCAAAATGATTTATGCTTTTGTAACCGATATCATAAAAAAGATCAGTCATTCTGTACGGTCTCCTTGAGTTTGGTAAGAGCAATCTTGGTCTCAGCGGTGGTTTCTCCCAGGAGTGATGCGATTTCCTGAACTATACGCATCTGCTTGGCTACCAGTGCATCCGCGGTCTCCACGGTTTTTTTGGTAATAGCCTCCTTCTGAGCTTTTTCCTGCATAGCTTCCGTAATATCCTGGAAAAGGGCTATGATAAAATCAGAGTCCTTGTCGTAGGTAAGAGTAGCGGAAATATGGCAATCAGCGTCCTCTAAGTAGAGATGAGCACCCTGAATGACTTCTCTGGATTCGAGGACATCGATAAAAAGATCAGGAGGGAGGAGCTCGGTAATCATAAGCCCCTTGTAATTGTCATTGCGGGAACGTTTTAGGATATCCAGAGCCACGGGATTAGCCTGCTGGATGGTCAGGTCGTTATTGACCACAATCACGCCGTAAGGGGAATTGGTAATAATCGAAGCAGAAAAGCTCTCGGCTCTGGTCATCAGGTAAGGCAGGCACATAAAGGACTCAGCTACGCCTCGGCAGATGGCGATGGCCTTCTCGCGACAGGTCTCATAGCCGCAGGTGCCGCAGTTCAG
>JAZUHR010000068.1:0-2381 GCA_045641825.1 Lachnospiraceae bacterium | reverse complement strand
CTTACCATCGGAAAAAGCACCTGCTCCGGAAAAGCCAGTGGTAATGGCACAGGGCTTACAGTTCATACAGTGACCTGTCTTGCTCTTTGGACAGCTTCTCTTCTCGATCGGCTGACCCTTTTCTATAATCAGAATTTTCTTTGTGCTGCCCTTTTTAATCATCTCCAGCGCTGTAAAAATACCCGCAGGACCTGCACCAACAATTATTACATCATATTTATTCATGGCTTTACCTCCCGAAAAAATATCTTCTACACCTAATATGCCGGGGTCCCTCCCCCGTCATCATATTTTATCATAATTTACACCCTGCTTCAACTGTAAAGGCACAGGGCAGGATTTCGAATAATACCATTGCTGCTATGTATTGTCAAGAAAAATTTCGGATTGCGCCCCGGAAGTGATTGTTATATTATGATTACCAGTAATTACTATTCACAGTTAATCTGTATAATAATCAGGCCTAAGCTTGCTTAAGGACTGATTAACATTCAGATTAAACTGTAAAGGCTGTACAAACCCTCATGAAATAGCCCATAAGCGCGCAGCGCGACTTACGTGCTTGCACGGAAGGGACTATGAATGAGGTTTGGACAGACTGTGAATAGTAATTACCCGTAGCAAAATACTATATATTGCATAAAAGGATATATCATGAAAAACTTAGATCTTATCTTACGCATACTGGCCTACGTATTCGGCATAACAGGCATCCTCTTTTTTATCAATCCTCTCTTCAGAGGCAGCGCCATAAATTCAGGCAGCGTGGCAGGCTTAGCTTTATCCCTGCTGCTGATAGCCTACGGAATTTTCCAGAAGCCCATCATCGCCTGTCGCGGTAATCTTGCCTACAAAATAATCCTGGGGATCTTTCTCTTAGGGCTGGCCTTCGCCATAGGTATATCGTCTTATATCATATCCGCATCTCTTAAAAAGCCCGCCGAAAATTCCACGCTGATCGTCCTGGGCTGCAAGGTGAGACAAAGCGGTCCCAGCCAGATGTTACGCACCCGTATAGATGCTGCCTACGCTTATCTCGAAAAACACCCGGATGCAGTAGCTGTCCTTTCCGGCGGTAAGGGTCCCGATGAACACATAAGCGAAGCTGAATGCATGTATAACGAGCTTACGAAAAAGGGTATTGCCCCCTCCCGCCTCTTTATCGAAGATAAGTCCACTTCCACCATCGAAAATTTCAAATTTTCTCTGGAAATTATCGAAGCCAATAACCTGTCAAAAAAGGTGGCCATCGCCACCAATGAGTACCACGAACGTCGTGCTCAAATGATAGCGAAGGCCCAAAATATCGAGGAATACGGTGCTGTCAGCGCCAAGACTCCTTTTTATCTCCTTCCCACCTATTTCATTCGCGAAATAATGGGAGTGGTGTATATGCTCTTGTTTGGCAGATAAAGCCGAATCATCTTACCATAAACTTCCCGTCTACATCATCTATGGTAATAGTTCCGTCTGTACCTACTCTGCCCTCCAGAATAGCACGGGCAGCGATGGTTTCCACGCTTCTCTGAAGATAACGCTTTAAGGGTCTTGCACCGTAGGCAGGGTCGTAGCTTTCCGCTACGGCTCTGTTTTTTGCTGCAGGAGTCAGTACAATCTTCATTTCCTTGTCCTCCAGACGCTTATTGAGGTCGGAAATCAGAAGGTCCATAATACCGTCCACATTATCCCGAGACAAAGGATTGAAGAGGATGATTTCATCCAGTCTGTTCAGAAATTCAGGCTTGAAGCGGCTTCTAAGCTCATTCATAACCATATTTTCGGTGCTGTCAGTGATACGTCCCTCCTGCTCGATACCGCTAAGAATCGTCTGGGAACCGATATTGGAAGTCATGATAATAATTGTATTCTTGAAATCTACGGTACGGCCCTGAGAATCTGTCACACGACCATCATCCAGAATCTGCAGCATGATGTTGAAAACATCCGGATGTGCCTTCTCTATCTCGTCAAAAAGAATGACAGAGTATGGCTTTCTACGCACTGCCTCAGTCAGTTGACCGCCCTCTTCGTATCCCACATCTCCGGGAGGCGCGCCTACCATACGTGATACGGAGTGCTTCTCCATATAGTCACTCATGTCGATACGCACCATATTAGACTCATTATCAAAAAGTGAAGCCGCCAGACTCTTGGCCAGTTCTGTCTTACCTACGCCGGTAGGTCCCATGAAGAGGAAGGAGCCTATAGGCTTACCGGGGTCTTTAATGCCTGCCTTGGACCTCAAAATAGCGTCTACCACACGCTCTACAGCATCGTCTTGGCCTACCACTCTCTTATGAAGTTCTTCGCCTAATTGTAATGTCTTGGCCTTTTCACCCTCTGTAAGTTTATTGATGGGAATGCCTGTCCAACGGGCCACT
>JAZUHR010000067.1:0-3909 GCA_045641825.1 Lachnospiraceae bacterium | reverse complement strand
TGCCTATTTGCACAAAAAATCATTGTTTTTCAAATAATCTTTATGAATTATTGATATATCATTTTGCCGTTAAAAACGCTAAACTATTTAGAAAAAATAAATAGATTTATGGGAGGCTAAAAATGGCAAAGAAAGAGGCTGTAGTTAAGGAAACAGCAACAAAGGAAAAGACTGGCAAGAAGGCTGCTGCAAAGGTAGAAACAGGTAAGGTAGAAGCAACAAAGAAAGAAGTTGCTAAGAAAGAAGTAGTGAAAGAAACAGTTAAAGAAGCAGTAGTTAAGGAAGAGGCAGTTAAAGAAACAGTTAAAGAAGCGGTGGTTAAGGATGCAGCCACAAAGGAAAAGGCTGTTAAGAAGGCTGCTACTAAGAAGGCTGCAGAAGTCAAGGCTCCTGCTAAGAAGGCTGAAAAGAATGTTGAAAAGAAGGCGGAGACTGCCGCTACTACAGAGGAGACTTTTGTCGAGTTCTATGGCGGTCAAGTAAATGTTGATAAGATTCAGGCGCAGGTTAAGGAGGCTTATAAGGCTGAGGGACACAGACTTAGCACTATAAAGACTCTTCAGATTTACATCAATCTTGATGAGCGTAAGGCATATTACGTTATCAATGGCAAGCCTGAAGGAAAACACGTAGAGTTCTAATAAAAAAGACATTAGGTGCGTAAAACATCTAATGTCTTTTTTGGTGCTGAGCGCTATGTACGTCACTTATTTATGCCTTTAGGTAAGATAGGAATATCTCGTTAAGCTCAACTATAAGAGAGGAGTCGAAGGCTTCCTGTAAGTTCCGGTAAATCCGGCAGATGCGTTCATAATGAGACTGGCTTAACAGTGTGATATCCAGCATTTTAGCGGTTTTCAGGTCGCTTGGCTGGAACTTTTCCAGACCGTTTCCCAGTTCCTTCCGGTTCTCACGAAGAATGCTCTGGGCTATCGGAGTCAGGAAATAGCAGAAGATGACATCCGTATCCTTTTCATAGGGCGGGTTAATATATACTGAGTGGAAGGTGGTGAGGGAGTTTACACCGGCCAGATTTCGGACGAATTTCAGCCCGTCTCGGCAGGCGGAGGAGACCCAGATAGGAGCGACTGGCTTTCGCTCCATTTTGTACCAGGGATGGCGGCAGGAGAGAAGATACTTTTTGTTTATGGAATTAAGTTCACCTTCTCTTATATAGTCTTTTACCTTATCCGATGGGTCTTCTTTAATGTCTAAAATGAATACGTTTTTATCTTTTTTGATCAGGGAATTAAAATCTTCGGTGGTGAAAAAAGGATTTTTTACGTCGGCCGATCTGCAGATGCAGGCGGTCAGTACCTCATCGGGGAGGCCTAATTCCCTGATTCTGGATGGGGACATGCAGAAGAAATCATTGGCTCCGGTGGCTATTCCACGGGATATGCTGCAGAATTTTGACATGTCTACAAGATTTTTGTATTCCCCGGACTCTTCGCTATTCAGATACATACGCCACTTATCTTCGGCTTTTATGGCACTGTAGTCTACCGTAAGGCATTTATGGTCTGTGACTCCCGGAGTCAGATCGGATAATTCCCGGACAGAATCCGGAGAGTAAAAGAGGATTTTATCCTTTGGCGTCCGGTCCAGCAGTAAGATGCAGCAGGTAGTAGTAGCGTTAAAAAACATCTCGCTGTCATTTTTAAAATTGATAATAGCGTATAAAAGCCTGTCCTCCAGCAGGTTGTTCTTTATAGCAGTCCCGTACCTGGGATTCAGAAATTCGGTAGGAATAATGTAAGCGAGGCGCGCCTTTTCCGACATCTGAAAAATGCTTTTAAGAAGAAACAGGATGTATAAATTGGTGTAGCTGCTGTATTCAATTCCGGTGTGAGCCTTGAGGGACGCTATTATTTCGTTGCGATTAGGAACAGCCTGAAAACGGTTGTAGGGTGGATTGCAGACTATGGCGTCATACTTTTCGTCCCAGTCGCTCTGAAGATAGTCCGAATTGGATATGTCGGCTCCCGCAGGATTACCGAAATAGTTCAAAATAGTCGGATCTATCTCGTAGCCCTTTAGCGAAGAGGCAGGGCTGATTTTCCGGGCAGCCCTGAGAAAAACACTGTTTCCGACAGCGGGATCCAGTATCGATTCTGCCCCCTTGCAGACCCAGGCGCACATAAAGTCTGCCACCTCGGGCATGGTGAAAAATTGTCCGAAGGCTTTTATATGATCGGTTTCAACCTGATTTGTGTATGCAATCTCTTTTTTCATATTTGCGGAATAGCCCTTTGTAAATAAAACTTACTCTTATTTGGATTATACACGTTCCCTAGTGACATTCAAGGGAAGCGAAGTTTTTTTAGTGTGAAATTGCATTATTTTTGCCAACTTCCTGTTTTGTTTTGGGGAAAATGTGATAAAATTATTCTTATATAGGTGTTGGAAGGACGCTTATATGGGAGGATAAAAGCAATGAAGGATATAATGAAGTTACAGAATGGCAGTGACATTCGGGGGATTGCCTGCCAGGGAGTTGACGGAGAAGATGTGAATCTGACACCGGAGGCCGGTAACAGAATCGGGCAGGGCTTTGCCCGGTGGTTGGCTGCCAAAAAGGGCTTAAGAGTAGACGAGCTCAGAATCGGTGTGGGACACGACTCCAGAATTACAGCAGATTTGCTCTATGAGGCTATTGCCTCAGGTATGGTGGCATTGGGAGTACAGGTCTATGACTGCGGCCTGGCATCAACACCATCGATGTTTATGAATACGGTGTTTCCGGAATTTAATTTTGATGGCACCGTTATGATTACAGCCAGTCACCTGCCTTTTAACAGGAATGGCTACAAATTTTTCGATAGGGATGGAGGATTGGAGAAGGAGGACATCGCCGATATTCTGAAAATTGCTTCGGAATCGTCCCCTCTTTCCGCTTCACTTGAGAAAGTGGAGAAAAAGGATTCCATCAGCCGCTACTGCGAATTTCTTCGTGATAAGATTAAAAAAGGCATTGAGGCTGCAGATTATGAGCATCCCCTTAAGGGCCTGCATATACTGGTGGATACCGGAAATGGCGCCGGAGGCTTTTTCGTGGAAAAGGTCCTCGCGCCCCTGGGGGCAGACACATCGGGAAGCCAGTTTTTAGAGCCGGATGGTCATTTCCCCAATCATATACCCAATCCGGAAAACAAGGCTGCTATGGACTCCATTAAAAAAGCAGTGCTGGAGAATAAGGCGGACCTGGGAATTATTTTTGATACCGATGTGGATAGAATGAGCGCGGTTTTGCCAAGTGGTGAAGAGGTAAACCGTGATGCCATAATCGCCATGATGGCGGCAGTACTGGCTCAGGATTATCCGGGCGGGACCATAGTTACGGATTCTGTTACCAGTGACAGGCTTACGACCTTTATTGAGAGCCTGGGCATGAAGCAGCATCGCTATATGAGAGGCTACAGGAATGTTATAAATGAGTCCAAGAGACTGAATAATGAAGGCATTCTTTCACCTCTGGCTATCGAGACCTCGGGTCACGGAGCCATGTCTGAAAACTATTTTCTGGATGACGGCGCCTATATGGCTGTTAGACTCCTGATAGCGCTGGCACAGGCTGCTCGTGAAAAGAAGGACCTGGCTTCACTTATAGCCAATCTGGAGAAGGCCTTTGAAGAGAGAGAATACAGATTTAAGATACAGGGCGAGGACTTCAAGAACTATGGCAAAATGGTGCTGGAGAGCTTTGAAAAAAGGGCTGTAGCCAAGGGCTATAACGTAGTTCCCAATTCCTACGAGGGGGTCCGCATTTCCTTTGACACTGAAGATGTCAAAGGATGGCTGCTGCTTCGAGTATCTCTCCATGACCCTCAGATGCCGTTAAATCTGGAGGGTGTGGGAGAAGGCGACTGCGGCAGACTTCTGGCTATCGTGAAGGAACTGATTGGAGAT
>JAZUHR010000066.1:0-2343 GCA_045641825.1 Lachnospiraceae bacterium | reverse complement strand
GGTCTCCAGTCCGGAAACCAGCATGGTTTGATTTCTAAACGAGAAGATGCTGTTTAATACTTCCTTTGTGCCAAACTTGGTACTATGGCTCGTAAGTCTTCCTGCTGCATCGTAAGTGTAGGTTCTCTTGCTGCTTCCGTTCGTTACTGAAGTGGCACGATTGTCACTGTCAAATGTATAGGAAGTGGTATTGCCTGTGCCGTCTCATGTACCCTCCAATTTGATTAATAAATTTCCCCATGCATGAGGTTTTAGTAAACGTTTACGGGTACATTGTAGAAAAAGGCATGTGACAAATTCGTCCCATGGCCTTGATCTGTGAAAAATTTTTTCAAAAAAATCGATAACCAACTCCCAGTGAGTTGATTATCGATTTATATCAGACTGCTATTTTACAGTTCCTTTGACATTATTGAATTGATTTTACTTAAAAGGATTCTCTGTCTTGTAGAGCATACCTGCAGGCTGGTTGAAGCCAATCTCGTTTACGTCTACACCGATCATCTTGAATACCTCGAACAGAGCCTTGCCGTAATGGCCGAAAGCCACTGCGCCGTGATGAGGATAGTTCTTCTCAATGAGAACGTGGCGGTAGAATCTGCCCATTTCATTAATAGCGAATACACCGATACCACCGAAAGACTGTGTAGCTACAGGAAGAACCTCGCCCTCTGCAACATATGCACGGAGTACGTTGTCTGCTGTGGACTGCAGTCTGTAGAATGTGATGTCACCTGGAGCGATATCGCCCTCGAGAGTACCGTTTGTAACCTCGATAGGAAGATTTCTTGCCATGATCTTCTGGTACTTCATCTCGCAGGCAGCCAGCTTCTTGGAGCAGGTATTACCGCAATGGAAGCCCATAAAGGTATCTGTATGCTTGTAATCGAACTTGCCCTTGATGGACTGCTCATACATATCCTTAGGAACGGAGTTGTTGATATCAAGAAGTGTAACGATATCGTCGGATACTGCTGTACCGATGAACTCGGAGAGACATCCGTAGATATCTACTTCACAGGATACAGGGATGCCCATACCTGTCAGACGGCTGTTAACATAGCAAGGTACGAAACCAAACTGTGTCTGGAATGCAGGCCAGCACTTACCGGCAACTGCCACATACTTTCTGTAGCCCTTGTGAGCATCGATCCAGTCAAGAAGTGTAAGCTCGTACTGAGCAAGTTTCTCCAGTACTTCAGGCTTCTTATTACCCTTGCCAAGTTCTGCTGCCATTTCAGCAACCTTAGCAGGGATTCTTTCATCACCAGCGTGCTTATTGAATGCTTCAAATAAGTCAAGCTCTGAGTTTTCTTCGATTTCAACACCAAGGTTGTAAAGCTGCTGGATAGGAGCGTTACAAGCAAGGAAGTTAAGAGGTCTAGGACCAAATGAAATAATCTTTAATTCAGAAAGACCCTTTACCGCACGAGCGATAGGAAGGAAGTCATGAATCATATCTGCACAGTCAGCAGCATCGCCAACAGGATATTCAGGAATGTAAGCACCGATGTTACGAAGCTTTAAGTTGTAGCTAGCGTTAAGCATACCACAGTAAGCATCTCCACGGCCATCCATTAAGTCAGCCTGGCTTTCTTCAGCAGCTGCGATGAACATCTTAGGTCCTTCGAAGTGCTTAGCAAGTAATGTTTCAGAAATTTCAGGACCGAAGTTTCCAAGGTAAACGCAAAGAGCGTTACATCCGGCAGCCTTGATATCTTCAAGAGCCTGAACCATGTGAATTTCGCTTTCAACGATACATACAGGACATTCATAAATGTCTTCTGCGTCATATTTAGCCTTGTATGCTTCTACCAAAGCTTTACGTCTGTTTACTGAAAGGCTTTCAGGGAAACAGTCACGGCTTACAGCAACAATACCTAATTTAATCTTGGGAATGTTAAACATATAATTTTTCCTCCTTAAAAATGTTTATTCTCCAATTAATATTTACTCGTTAATATCGAGGTTTTTACCTTTTAATCCGATAAATGAACCTGCAGCAAGTCCACCTTCTTCGTGACCAATGAGCCACTTATTTACAGCTGTGATTAATGCATCCTCGCTAGGAGCTGTACCATCAGCATTTACTTTAGCATGTTCACCCTTTAATGCAAGGTTTGTTCCCTTAGGAAGGATAATACCAACCTGGAAACCATTTCCATCTACGCCGCAAGGAGCATAGTGAAGTGATGTAGCATATACTTCAACAGATGTACCAGCAGGAACTAAGAAAGCTTCTACCTTAGAAGTATCAAGTGTGAAGTCTGCCTCTACGTCAGATTTCTGAGCAAGCATTAAAATTGCATCTGTAGCAGCAACATTGATTTCAGAATCTCTGTG
>JAZUHR010000065.1:0-9454 GCA_045641825.1 Lachnospiraceae bacterium | reverse complement strand
GTCTCATTCATGGCAAAGGAAAAAGCATATACGAAGGTCTCCTCCAGCAGTTCCTTCAGGTTCTCTTCGTACACATGATTATTCATAGCCTTTGCTGTCTTCTCCCCCGCTGTATTTATCGCCCTATCCAGCCGCAAAAGTTCATTTTTTGCTATCTCAAATGTGGATATTTTAATCAACACAGTGACTATCACCATCATATAAACAATAAAATATATGATGAAAAAATGACCTCTTTTCATCTACTGTTCCCACTCCGTTATTTGGGCTATGCTCCCGTACTCTGCGCGAATCACTGACATTACTCCGCCCACAAGCAGAAGTGTGCCCAGTATCACTACCAAAATCAGCAGGAGTCTTTCCAGGAATTTACCTGTACGCACTGATTAGTCCTCCTTCCGGCAGATATATACTGTTTTGCCCTTTAAATATTTCAAATAATTGCTCTTCGTTTGCTCTGTATATAAAATCTCCGTACTCTCCCTTATTGACACTTTCAAGCCCTATATATACCAGATGGAGAGGATCCTTCTCAAATGCTGCCAGTTCCAAAATATGCAAAAATTCCGCCTCTGTCAGTTCCTCATCTCTATTGGCCTCTTCCACCACTCTGTATATCATTCTCTCGATTTCCGAACGGCTCTCTATCCGCGTTTTTGCCACATTAAGGCCTATAGGGGCCATAATCAGCACTATTGCAGCGACAATCATTGCCCCTATTTCTGTTATTCCATCTCTCATTATCGTATTGCACCAAACAGCATCGTCTCTATGATCTCGTAAAGTTTTTCAGCCGACGTTATCAGCAGCACCAATCCCGTTAGAAAAATTATAAAGTCGATAGCCATATCCAGAATGTCATTGTCCATACTATTTCTGTGAAAAAACAAGTGTGCTTACAGTTCCGTTAGCATCTCTGCTGACACTGCAGGAAAAGCTGGCTGAAGGATTTATGTAAAATAGGCTTTTCCCCTTATCCTCCAGGTACTTTACAGCATTGTCATAGGTCGCAGTATTCCCGCTGCAGCCACAGTCATTTGCACCATATTCATATTTCATACCGCTGCCGGACCCGCCATTAGCATCATTGTAGGCACCATTTTTCACATAGATGCAGGTCCCGTCCGCCTTCATATTCTTGATAAGCTTTATCAGTTCAGACCCGGATGCAGTGCTTCTGTCACCCTCATAAAAGCTGTACTCAATATCCGTAAACTGCCCCATAATCGAGTCATACTGTGAGGTCGAGTTCGATATGGAGCTCCTGCCCTTGTTGTAGATTGACATACCGATGGCTATAAAGCCTACTGTCAAAATAATACCTACTGAAAACAATAAAATCTTCTTTGCTGTGTCCATAATTTTTCCTTTCTTTTTTACTCTTCTTTTATTTCAATACAGGTAATACTGTCATTTTTATCACGTGACAGTGTCACCTTGTATTTTTTCATAGGATTGATAAAATAAGGTTTTTCCTCATTGCGTAATTCACTTATATTGCTTTTGCTGATTTCGAAGGAAAAAGGCGCATTCCCATCTCCCAGAGTTGTAATTTTAATAGGCGCATCCACCTTGTCGTAAATGCTCCTCACATAAGAAACAATCTTATTCCCGGCTACAGTCTTGCCCTCGTACTTTTCTATTTCTTCTGCCTTGAGTGCCTGCAGCTTTTCATCCTCTCTTGTCTGAATAAATTGCCCTACGCTTAGCGCCCTGGTGAAAACATTAAAGCCTACAAATATCAAAGTCACAGTAATAACCAGGCCTGCTGCAAAAAGCAGGATTTCCTTAACTTGAGACATTTTTCCTCCTTGAAATTAAAACATCTGTATTCCGTCCATCATACTGAACACCTCGTTCAGATCCGCCATGGCAATTCTTAGGAAAGGCACTATGAGATAGCCCATCATAACAATTACCCCGGGTATCCACGAGAACACATCCATCAGATTTTTCTTACCGCTTATCATTATTTCCTCTGATAATTCCGTCATTATTTCCAGGCCTCGTCTGTCTGCTTCCACTGATGAAAAAGCCTGATAGACCCCCACATCCGATATAGCCATAAAGCCCTCAGCCAGTTCCTTAAATTCATAGGATTTCTGCCCGCCTCTGTCCCTAAGGACAGAAAGAGCATTTTCCGCTCCGGCCTGATAGAGGTTTAAAGCATCCTGAATATTCTCTCTGAAAACATCCGCAAACATCTCCATATTTTCCAGTAGTTCACAGGTGCTGATATTTGCCAAGCCTCTCTCCATAATGACCACATTCTGCAGCCTTTTTACCTCTTCCGTGATTCCTTCCCGCCTTCGGTAGCCCTTATAGAAAAGCTGCAAAAGCGGTGTAAGACCTGCCAAAAAAGCTATCACATCCAGCACAAATATCTGATACCAATGGAGATATAGCCCCCGATAAACCATTATTCTGGTAACTATCTCTCCCACAGCTGCCTGGTAAAGGGTCTCCTGACTTCTGGGTGCAATGTCTGTAAAAGTCTCTTCCACCGCAGTAGTAAGTTCTGCCCCCGTCATTGTACTGTCCTTATACAGATTTATTACGTAGAGCATAGACCTTTCTACAGCCTCTTTTTTATTTGCATTGGCCATAATGGCTATTTCGTCAATATTTCCAATGCTTTGTGTCAGTACCTTCCTCTCTGCATTTTGCTGAAGCACCAGAAATACCACTCCCAGCCCAAACACTGTCGTGCCTATGGCTAAACACCTTAAAATCAGTGCTGCACGGCTGCTTTTTACCCCTGCTTCTTCCATCAATCGGTCAAGCCATTTAAGTCTCTTTGAAGGATTATCATTGATTTTGTCCCTAAGCTTTGCGCTTCGTCCCCGCAGTGACTTGGGGTTCACCTCGTAGTACTCTTTTTCCGTCAGATTCAGACCAAAATCAATGAGGCTTTCTCCTTTAAAATCCTTGACCACACTGTAGACTGCAAATAAAGCGACGTAAGCCAAAATCACTATAAAATTCCCCGTCCCCAGGTAAAAGACGTCCAGCTCTCTGGAAAGAGCCAGTCCTGTCTTCTGGACCAGCGGGATCATAAGCACAGGGAAAACCGCTACGAAGAGATAGCCTGAAAACATATAGTTTTTCTTCTTTCTCTCATATATTCCCTTCATGATTTCCGTTCTCAATATGTCAATATTCCTGCAAAAAAGGGATTCTCCGTCTGCAGTATCGCAGTCCCCGTTTTCCGAGGTCTCATGGGCCTGAATCAGAAAAAGCTTAAGATACCTGTCCTTCTCCTTGTCCTTGATATACTTCTTAACCCTTTCCCTTCTATGTCCCGACAGCATAATTTTCATGATTTCGGCGGCGTTTTTCTGTACCTCCGGTGAAAAATCGTAGGATGCACTGTCTATGGCCTCCAATACACTTTTGGAATATATATATCTGGCCTTCACGGAAGACAGATACTGTAGCATATCCTTCTGAAAGGTCTCGTACTTCCTGCTTACAAAGATTTCCGGAAGTTCCCTCAAAAGTATTACAGCCAACATCACAATAAGGCTTAAGGATAAATGGGACACCTTCCCTTCAATCAGAAAATTTATGATAAGAATAAGCATTATAGTTACGGAGCAAATGGCAAAGGACTTCTGAAGACAGACTCCGGTGAGGTCAGCCAGTTCCGACCTTCCATAGGGAGCCACTGTGAGAAAGCCCTTTTCCACTCTCTTTTTAAGCCCTATATAGAGTCCTGATCTGTCCATCTTCCACCTCATTTATATATTCAATGCTTCTTTTTCCGTTCACATTGATAAGATGAATGTCCACTCCCAGCGCCTTTTCAGCTTCTTTTCTGGCTGCATTTTCGTCCGAGTAGCCTTCTCTCATCATCTGTGCCCCCGTGAAATCCGACACCATATCCTCGGTCCTCTTATAATGGGCCGTAAAAAGCACCTGGCCTGCTATTCTTGAAACGCTGATAACCACCGCGGCCATAGCCGGTGAATTTACTTCTCCTATGGCATATACCTGTCCCGTGGTCTTCTTGGAAAAGGCAATGACCTCGTCCATTCCCTGTTCCTTGGATATACGAAGGGTCAGTGAATTGGCAGCAGGCATATACTCTCTGACATTAAGCTCAAAGCTCTCCGCTTCAATGACTCTGATACTTTTCTGCGCGCCTATTTCCATTAGAATCGCCCGAAGCAGAGTAGTCTTTCCGGAAGCCATTTCTCCGGTAACAGCAATACTTTTGCCCTTTCCGGCTATACTCTTAAGAAGACTTCTAAGCTTCTCATCCTCTATCAGCTGATCTATGGTAGTGAACTTCACCGTATCAAATTTTCTCACAAGTCCCACCCATGTATCGGTAACCGGCGGTCGGCAAACAGAGATTCTGCGCCCGTCCTGGGTATCTGTAACCACCATTGGATTCGTGGCCGACAGTTCCCCTGATACCGTATTTCTGATAAGGTTCCTGAGTATTCTTACCAGCTCGCTGTCCTGCTTAAATGAGATGAAGGAAAGCTTAATAAGTTTTCCTTCGATTATGATGTGAACACTGTCATGACTGTATTCCGTGCTGATTTTCCCGGTCTTCTTTTCCAGTTCTTCTGAAAAATCATAGTGCTCCTTGGCCTTTCCTGACAGTCCCAGCTGGATTTCCTCCACGCTGTCCTTCTCCCAGTTTAAAAAATCCACCGCCCCCAGGCCCGCAGCCCTTTGATAAAGAAGTTCATTAAGCACTTCCCCGCTTACCTTCTTTATATCCGGAAACACAGAATAAGCTTTTTTCACATTTTCACAGCTAATTTCACCGCTTTTCACCGCTTCCTCTCTGAAAAAAGTATCCCAGAGATAGCGAAAGGTGGTCTGCCCGTATCTTTCCTCGAAATACTTGTAGAGAAAGGTAAAAAGCACATAAGCATCCTCCGGATTCAGGTAATTCATGGCTTCCCCGGAATCTATCTCTCTTTCCCTCAGAAAAGAAGCTATAGTAGTCTTGATCGTCATTCTGGCACCAATCTGGCCGCTACAGCAATTACGCAGCATTTCCGCAGTCTCCGTCTCCTTGGCATAATCATTCAGATACTTCTTTAGGGCGGAAAGGAGCGCCTCGAAGCTGTTCTCTCTTTCTTTTTTGACCTCTCCCTTCTTCTCTAAGAGGAAAAAGGAAATAGCCACCAGAATAAGCGGCAGGACTATAAATGCTGTCATATCAAACCAATTCATTTCCCTTCTACTCCCTTCGTAAGCTTCATAATTGCCTTAAAAAATTCACTTTCCTGTCTCTTTTTATTCTTTCCTGCTTCCAGAAAAAATTCTGCCGCTTTTCCATCTGAAAGTGCATCGGAAAAAGCACCGCTTAAAGGTATTCCCTGCACCCACGGCCTGTCCTTACCGAAATGATGTGAAAGAAATCCTTCACTATATGCAGAGTCTGCCGCATAGGGGTAAATCACATAAATAAATCTGCCTGTGCCGGATAAGGGTGCCCCTTCAAAGTATTCCTTCCACCTTCTCTTGTTCCGGGGAAGCAGCACCAGTACAAAATCCGCATTTTTAAGCAGCAGCTCAGAATAATCACTTTTATTCCCGCATCCCGCATCTATCAGCACATAGTCAAATATTTCCTTAAGTGCCCCCATGATAAGAGTCACCGCGTTTTTTTCGGTAAGCATACTTTCATCGGAATCAAACCACGGGAAAAGAACAGGCCCCTTGTTAATAGTGCGTATTCCTGCCTCCATCACCATTTTCTCCCCGGGCTTCTGATATAATGCCTTCTGGAGAAGGAGATAAAATCCCACATTATTATCTCTTCCGCTCCTTATTTTTTCTGGCATTCTTATATCAAAATACTCCATAAATTCCGACCTTCTCCCGGGAAGTGCCGTCACGGCCACCTTCTTTCCCGAAGTAATTCCCAGCCCGCAGGCGAGAGCCGCCACTACCTCTTTAGTACTGCCAAAGGTATTATCCACTGTCCATACAGCCACTATCTTTCCCATATAATCATCCCCCACTCATCCCTAGGCGGTCTCACGGCCTTTATGCCGCTTTCTTCAATAAAAGGCTTGCTTCCGGTAATGTCCAGATGAGCTATCTTAAACACTGAAAATCTGACAATTCTGGCCAGCTCCTGTGCTGATTCCACCTCAAGAAAATCCAATAGCACCATACGTCCGCTTTTTAATTCTACAGCAGTGCATTTATATATCTCCTTCGTGGAATTTATGGCATCGAACAAGTCATAGGCACAGCTCCCCACGTAGAGCCCCCAGTCCGTATAAGTAAGAATTCCGCGAAAAATCCCGAACTCTTCTTTAGAGTCTTCTGACATTTCTCCGGCCCTCTTCGCAGTCTCTTCGCTTACCGCAAGCGCTTTATCCATAATAAGCTCACGATAAAAATCCTTGATTATGGCTTCGTTCAAAATACAAATATTCTCTTTTTCGATGTACTCCTCCAGTAAACCTGACAGTCCACTGCAAATGAGCACAAAAAATACATCTTTTCCCCTCATATACCCTGAATGGTACAGAGGAAAAGCACAGTCATCATTATGATATTTTCTCATATTAGGATACTCGGTGAGTCCCGCCGACCTGCAGAACTTAATAGATTATGTCATGGGCCTTACGCCTCACAACTGATTTGGAAGATACTTAAATTATACACCCCGGGCTCGCCTTTGTAAATACACATTTCAATTCGTATATGTAGAAAATCGCCCCCTCAAATTGTAACATTTGCACAAATATTTTTTCACGAAAAAAAGGGCTTGCCTTTAGTAAATAAGCGTGTTATCGTATATTTTAACCTTGAAAAGGACCTTTTACAAAGGAGGTATAATTTATGCCTGAGGAAAATCACGACGAGAAAAAAGGTGCTCCCTTTCTCCCCTACGACATTACCTTAAAAGACAATTTTCACATCTATGATAATTCTGAGTATTACAGGAATAAGGATAAGACTGAGGGTTTTCCCCAGATGACTTCCGGAAAAATCCTCAAGCACTTCGAACAGAAGCTCTCAGAAGAGGTCAAAGAAATAAATAATCAGGAGAAAAAATCATGAAACTTTGGGGCGGACGCTTCACAAAAGAAACCAATGCACTGGTACAGGCTTTTAACGAATCCCTTTCCTTTGACAGACGCTTTTATGCCCAGGATATTCGCGGCAGCATTGCTCATGTTACCATGCTTGCCTCTGCAGGCATTCTGACCGACAGTGAGCGTGATACAATTATCACTGCTCTTAAGGCCATCAAGGAGGATCTGGATAATGGCACTCTTACCTTCGATGACAGCCAGGAGGACATCCATTCCTTCGTTGAGGCCGAGCTTATCCGTCGTACAGGCGACACCGGTAAAAAGCTTCATACCGGCCGCAGCCGTAACGATCAGGTAGCTCTCGATATGCGCCTTTATATCCGTGACGAGATCGATGAGACCCGTGACTATATCAAAAATCTTCTTGATACCATACTTAAGCTTATGGAAGAAAATCTGGACACCTATATGCCCGGCTTTACTCATCTTCAGAAGGCACAGCCTGTTACTCTCTCTCACCATTTGGGTGCATACTATGAGATGTTTTCCCGTGACCTATCCAGACTTAAGGACACCAGAGAGCGTATGAATTACTGCCCTCTCGGCGCAGGCGCTCTGGCCGGTACCACTTATCCTCTGGACAGAGATCTGACAGCTTCTCTTCTGGATTTTTACGGTCCCACACTTAACAGCATGGATTCTGTAGCCGATCGTGATTACCTGGTGGAATACCTTTCCGACCTCTCCCTCATCATGATGCATCTTTCCCGTTTTTCCGAGGAAATCATCATGTGGAATTCCAACGAGTATCGTTTCATCGAGCTTGATGACTCCTACTCCACCGGCTCATCCATTATGCCTCAGAAGAAAAATCCTGATATCGCAGAGCTGGTACGTGGTAAGACAGGCAGAGTTTATGGGCACCTTATAGCTCTTTTAACCACCATGAAGGGTCTTCCCCTCGCCTATAACAAGGACATGCAGGAGGACAAGGAAGGAAGCTTTGATGCCATCGACACTGCCAAGGACTGTATCGTTCTTTTCACAGATATGATTGCTACTATGACAGTAAATCCGTTAAATATGGCTGAGTCAGCCAAGAACGGTTTTACCAATGCTACCGATGCAGCAGACTATCTGGTAAAAAATGGCGTGCCTTTCCGCGATGCTCATGGTATTATCGGACAATTGGTGCTCCTTTGCATCGAGCGTGATTGCTCACTGGACGATCTCCCTCTTTCCGAGTATCAGAAGATTTGTCCTGTTTTCCAGGAAGATATCTACGAAGCCATCGCTATGAAGACCTGCGTAGATAAACGTAACACCATAGGTGCTCCCGGTCGCGAAGCCATGGAAAAGGTAATAGCCATTTATAAATCAAGATAATAATCGGGATAGACTTGAATCCTATCCGCAAAAAAGAAGCCTCGACATCATGCGGGGCTTCTTCTTTATTTCTTCGGAAAATTAATTTTATTTAGCTGCTGCCTTTACCTTTACCCAGTACTTAGGAAGCTCTGTACGGAGTACTACACTGTTCTTAAAGAATTCGTGGCTCTCTCTCTTTTCAGGATAGTAAGCATCATTCTCGAAATAATCACCGTCAGGACCGATCATTTCGTTCAGAACCTGCTTATTGTTTGATGCATATCCTACTTCGATAGAATTAGCCTTGGCTGCCTCGTAAGAAGTCAGGTAAGCGATGAAATCATTGGCCAGATCGTAATTATCTGAGTTCTTGGGAATTACCATAGAGTCTATCCAGATATTGGTGCCTTCGTTTGGCATGAAGAATCCCATTTTTTCATTCTCTGAAAGGATGTAAGCGGCATCTCCGGAGTAAACCAGCGCCATTGCCTTCTTGCCCTGAACCATGTAGTCGATAACATCATCTGTAACGATTTCTGTATCCATGGTCTTTACACACTGTAACAGCCACTCGTAAGCAGCTTCAATCTCTTCTGTCTTCTCTGTGTTACAGGAGTAGCCCAGAGCCTTGAATGCCATCATGAATGAGTCACGCTCTGAATCATAGAGGTAAAGCTTTCCCTTATACTTGGTATTCAGGAAAATATTCCAGCCGTCCTTCTCCAGATCAACTTCGTCTACGACTGTAGTATCATATACAATACCTACTGTGCCCCAGAAGTATGGAACTGAATATGTATTGTCAGGATCGAAGTCTGCGTTCTTTACTTCGTCAGCCAGCACTGAGAAATCCATTTTGGACTTGTCGATTGGCTGGAGCATGTTTTCCTCCATAAGACGCTCAATCATGTAGTCTGAAGGAATAAGCACATCGTATGAATCGCCTGCAGCAATCTTGGTGTACAGGCAGATCTTGATGCTCTTAAGGCACTTCTTGACAGCACAAAGGATCAGGAACTTTCAGAGGAGCAGGTTGCAGAGATTAAGGCTGCACAGGAAAAGATGAT
>JAZUHR010000064.1:0-3976 GCA_045641825.1 Lachnospiraceae bacterium | reverse complement strand
AGAGAAAGGGATGTGGAGGAATGTCCCACATCAAAGGTATCGCAGTCACTTTCCGAGGTCTTTGGGAAGCCTGAAAGCCCTCCCAACTGTCTGAGATGTGAAAAATCCTGGCGTCCCGTCAGAATTTTGTGAACATAAGCCTGATGTCCCACGTCAAAAACAATCTTGTCCTTGGGCAAATTTAAAAATCTGTGAATAGCCACAGTCAGTTCCACCACACCCAGATTAGAGGATAGGTGGCCACCGGTTTCGGATATATTATTCACGAGAAAAGAACGTATCTCCCTACAAAGAGAAGGAAGTTCTCCCTCCGGAATATTCTTCACGTCATTTGCTTTTTTTATTTGTGATATAAGCGGATATTCTCTCATCACTTATTACGCGTAAGAAGGCTTAAAATCAATTCCTTTAAAAATTCCGAATTATTAAGACTGCCTGCTACTTCCACAGCCTTGTCCGTATATTCTTTTACCTTCTCTTCCGCACCTTTCATTCCGTGTAAGGTCACATAAGTCACCTTACCGTTTCTTTCATCAGATCCTACAGGCTTCCCCAGCTCTTTTTCATCGGCTGTGATATCCAGGATATCATCCCTAATTTGAAAAGCCATACCGATATAGTAGCCAAGAGGTTCCAGGGCTTCAATATCCCTGATGCCTGCCCCTCCCAGTATTGCTCCGGCCAGTATTGATGCTGAAATCAGAGCACATGTCTTTAGCTGGTAAATAAATTCAATCTCGTCCTCCGACAGATTTTCTCCGTTTTTAAGCACGTCAACAGTCTGACCGCCTATCATTCCAAAGACACCGCTTCTGGTGAAAAAGACCTTCATGGCCTTTGCCACACGCAGATTCCATTCTTCGTCTGTCACGTCATCGTATGCCGACTCCGCACCATATACTCCGTCTGCAAATGCCTTACAGGCAGTCTCCATGGCGTAATTAAGAAGGGAATCACCTGCTAAAATCCCCATGGCGTGGCCGAACTTTTTATGAGTGGTAGGATGTCCGCGGCGCAGGTCATCGTTGTCCATAGCCGGCAGATCATCATGTACCAGAGAGTAAGTATGAATCATCTCGATTGCGGCCATAAAGGGCTCAATACGTGAAAAATCAATGTCCCCTTCCTTTATTCCCGCTTTCATCTGAAATATTCTGTAGAGTTCATATACAAAAATAGGTCTAAGCCTCTTTCCGCCCACTCTTATGGAATAATTCATAGCTTCAAACATGATTTTCTGGTGACCTTCCTCTTCAGGAAGAAAATTTTCCAGAATTTCCTGTATGTAATTGTATCTCTTGTCGTATTCCTTCTTAAAATCCAAAACAATAACCCCCAAAAGGCCTAGTTTCCTTCCAGAACCTGTAATTCCTTTTCTACACGATCTATCTCACCATTGCACTTAACCAGCAGATCGCAGCCCTTCTTATAAAGCTCAAAGGACTGAGCCAGAGGGAGATTTCCCCCTTCCAGTTTCTCTATTGTCTCATCCAGCTCGCTCATAAGCTGTTCTAAGCCGATTTCTTCTTTTTCATTTTTTGTTGCCATGTTACCTCCTTTGGCTCCATTCCAGACTCTATTACATGCTAATTCCCGGTTCTATTCCTTTGGCCGGATTTTTTCCACTCTTGTCTCAATAAGCCCGTCGGTTACCTGTACTAAGAGGAGCTCCCCTTCCTGTACCTGACTTACCCGGGTGACTGTTTTATTGTCCTTGGTGCTTACATAGGAAAAACCGCTTTCCAGCCTCTTCACAGGGCTCAGAGCCTCAAGTCTTCCTGCTGAAGCCTGCAGCATTCTCTTTTTCTTATCCAGTTCTCTGTTAATTGCATTCTTTAATCTGTTATCAACACTTTCCAGTCTCTGCTTTTTTAATTTGAGCTGCTGTGAAGGGCTCAATCTCTGAAGCTTGAGACCACGTTTTTCCAGCTTATCCTTCTCCAAATTTATGCGAGTCATCATGGAATTAACCAAATCTTCGTGATAAAGAGCCAATTTCTGCTCCAGATCATTCAGTTGATATACGCAAAGTTCAGCACCTGCAGACGGGGTAGGTGCTCTAAGATCCGATACAAAGTCTGCTATGGTGGTATCAGTCTCGTGTCCCACGGCCGATACTATGGGAGTATTACACTCGTAAATAGCTCTGGCGGTAATTTCCTCATTAAAGGCCCAAAGGTCCTCTATGGAGCCTCCGCCACGTCCGACAATAATCACATCCACCTTGCCGTCCAGCGCATGAATACCTCTTACTACACTTTCGGCCGAGCCTTCACCCTGCACCTTGGCGGGATAAAGAATGAGCTGAACGTAAGGGTTACGCCTACGGCTTATCTGGCAGATATCCTGTATGGCAGCTCCCGTAGATGCCGTTACAATTCCCACAGTCTTCACGTACTTGGGGATAGGCTTCTTGTGGGCTGCATCAAAAAGGCCTTCCCCCGCCAGCTGTCTCTTTAAGCGTTCATATTCCTCATAGAGGCCGCCTTCGCCATCCAGCCTGATAATTTCAGCATAAATCTGGTATTTACCCTGTGGCTCGTAGAGGCCTGTTGATCCCCCTACGATGACACTTTGTCCGTCCTTCAGGGTAAAAGAAATGCCGGTCCTTCGACCGGCAAACATTACACATGGCACCTGAGCACCACTATCTTTCAGTGTAAAATATATATGACCGGAGGAATGATATTTACAATTTGATACTTCACCCTTTACAAGACAGGACATTAACGCAGGGTCATTTTCCAATTTCCCTTTTATGTACCTGGTGTACTCGGTGACAGTTATAGGTGTATTCGGCATAGGCAGTACCCACTATTTGGCAAGCTTAGCCAGTACGCCGTTTACAAAGCTTCCGGCATTATCATTGCCATAAGCCTTGGACAGCTCTACAGCCTCGTTAATTGCTACACTGGCAGGAACTTCTGCATCGTGAAGAATCTCAAACACAGCTACTCGCAAAATAGCCAGTTCAGCCTTGCCCAGGCGACCGATAGGCCATCCTGTGGAAATCTCCGAAATAACCATATCGATTTCTCCCATGAGCTCCTGCATTTTTTCGCATCTGGCCTTTACAACTTCAAAATCCTCCGGATTCTGAGGCATGTAAAGACGTCTGAAGAGGTCATACTGTTCCTCTCGTTCCTGCTTTTCATGGAAGTCCAGCTCGAAAACCAGCTGGAACAGCTTTTCTCTTTGTTCATGCTTTGTCATACACTTCGCCTTTCATATATATCCAAAATTTTCAAGGTTCAATTATTAAGTCTACTGAGCGTCTGTATCAACGCCTACAATGTTAAGATTTACGGAATCCACCTTTACACCTACCATGGACTCCACTGCGCTCTTTACCTTCTCCTGTACCACCTGAGAAGTCTCAGGAATGGAATAGCCGTACTTCATTACAGCATCAATATCGCAGGACAGGCTCTTCTTGTCTTCTGCAAAAACAATCTGAACTCCCTTGGATACATTCTTGATGCCCAGCTTACCGATAAATTCATTGGTAAGATTGCCGGAAAGCGCTGCAATGCCCTCAACCTCTGTAACTGCCAGAGCAACGATAGTAGCAATAACATCACTGCTGATCTTAACCTCAGATGAAAAACCTTCTTTACTCTCTACGTGTATTCTCTCCATATTCATGGCATATCCTCCTCTTTATGTCAAAAATCCGCTATTCCTCTGCCTGTGCTGCCTTCTTATTCTTAGCCTGACGCAGCTTAACACCTAAAAAGATGCAAAGGCCTGCGAAAACACCTGTCAAAACATACTGAATAACGCCGTTAAACAACTGATTTAAATAATCCATATTGTAATCCTCCAAAGAATTATATACAAAATTACATAATAAATCACTATTAACCTTGATTATACACTATTCCACCATAAATATCTATAAATATTACTTAAAAAAACAAAAAACTCGCGTGACACTATATATTCACGCGAGCTTCTATGCAAACCGGCCTACTCA